>MPOY01000090.1 GCA_001896715.1 Methanoculleus sp. EBM-46 | reverse complement strand
GCAACGACGAGAGCGGCTATGACCGGGACGTAGTAGAACGGTTCGATGATCCGGTAGACACAGAAGACGCCGAGCGTTGCGCCGGCAAACCCGCCCGAGAGATAGACGGCCGCGACCCAGATCCCTCCGGTGAGGAGAGCCCCCGCACCCGCGGCGGCGACGACCCACGCCGGGGAGAGCGATCCGGGCATCGACCGGAACCGATCTGTATGTCGGGCGACGTGGACGCCGAGAACGAAGTAGAGGAGGTGCGACGGGAAGAGGCGGATCAGCACCGCATACCATTCCGTGCCTGCAAACGCCCCGGCGGCATGGGCACCCACGTTCCAGAGTACCTGGACGAAGAGGAGGGCGAGGAGGAGGAAGAGCGCCGCCCCGGCCCGGTCGAAGCGGTCATAGACCCCGGCGATCAGGGGGTAGAGAATGTAGAGCTGGATGATCACGACGAAGAACCAGAGGTGGTAGGCAGCGGTCCCCATGAGGAGGGCGCCCACCATTGCCCCGGGAGCGGGCATGCCGGCAAACGCCATTGCCCCCTCCACGACTATCGGGAGGTAGAGGGCGGAGAAGAGGATATATGGGGGGAGGATCGTCCGGGCACGGCGCCGGTAGTAGGCCGGGACGGGGTAACCACCCCGGTATCGGGCCGCGAGCACCCAGCCCGATATGAAGACAAAGACCGGCACCGCAAAGTGGGCGGCAATGTAGACGAATATACCGACGAGGGCGGGCAGCCCCGCCCCCGGGAGCCGGGTGAAGTTCATGGAGACGTGGACCGCGATCACGGCAAGAGCTGCAAACCCCCGCAGGTATTCGACCTCCCGGAACCAGATCCCCGCGACCATATCTCGCATTGCGAGGCCGGCGCTTATGAATCCCTCGCCCGGGCACTATATTATCATGCCGCATCACCTACCTGGAGAGTGAGTCCATGCAGTACTCGGAAGGGCAGGTCGGCCGGGTCTTTACGGTCAGGGTCGACGATGGAGAGGATCTCATCAAGGAGATCCGGCGGTTCGTGGCGGCGATGAACGTCCAGAGCGGTATGGTCCACTTTCTCGGCGCCGTCCGGACCGCGACGCTGGTGACGGGACCGAAAGAACCGGTCGTGCCGCCGACACCGCGGCGCGAGGAGATATTCGGGGGCTGGGAACTCCTCGGGTTCGCGACGGTCCATCCCGGGGAGGATGGACCGTCGCTCCACATCCACGCCACGGCGGGGAGGGGGATACGGTCGCTCACCGGATGCCTCCGCGATAAGGCGGAAGTTTACATCGTCGTCGAAGCGATCATCACGGAGTTCGTCGGGATCACCTCGCGGAGGCTCCCGGACGAGAAGACCGGCGTCGACCTGCCTGTCTTTGACGAGTTCCTCCCATGAGCGGGCAGCCGGAGTTCCTCCCGATGACGGGGGAGGAGGCAGATCGGCTCGGCATCGACCGGTTCGACGTCATCCTCATATCCGGCGACGCCTACGTCGACCACCCCTCCTTCGGGACCGCTATCGTCGGCCGGGCCCTCTGGAACGCCGGCTACTCGGTCGGCGTCATCGCCCAGCCCGACTGGCGCAGTGACGCCGACCTCCGGCGCCTGGGCGAGCCCCGCCTCTTCTTCTCGATATCGGCCGGGAACGTCGATTCTCTGGTGAACGCCTTCACGCCGAACCTGAAACGCCGGAGTTCGGACGTCTACTCGCCCGGCGGAAGGCTTCTGCGGCCCGACCGGGCGACACTCGTCTACACCGACCGGGTCCATGCCCTCTTCCCGGAGACGCCGATCGTCCTGGGCGGGATCGAGGCGAGCCTCCGGCGGTTCGCCCACTACGACTACTGGTCTGACTCGGTCCGCCAGTCCATCCTCGCCGACGCGCCGGCCGATCTCCTCGTCTTCGGCATGGGCGAGCGCCAGGTGGTCACGATAGCGGACCGCCTCGCCGCCGGTGAAAGAACCCTCACGGATATCCCCGGCACAGCCTGCCGGATCGACAGGAAGACGTGGCGGGGCATGGACCCGACCGGGTACGTCGTCCTCCCGGACTACGCGGAGGTCAAATCCGATCGCTACGCCTATGCACGGGCGTTTGCCCTGCACTACAACGAGCAGGATCCCTTCCGGGGCCGGCCGGCGGCGCAGCCGCACCCAAAGACCGTCGTCATCCAGAACCCGCCGGCGATACCGCTATCGGGGCCTGAACTCGACCGGGTCTACGAACTCCCCTACACGCGGAGGGCGCACCCTTCCTACGCCGAACCCGTACCGGCCCTCGAACCCGTCCGGTTCTCGGTCGTCAGCCACCGCGGATGCTTCGGCGCCTGTTCGTTCTGCGCCCTCACCCACCACCAGGGAAGGATCATCCAGAGCCGGAGCGCGGACTCGATCGTCCGCGAAGTGGAGCGGATGGCAAAGATGCCGGAGTTTACGGGCATCGTCCAGGATATCGGCGGGCCGACGGCGAACATGTACGGCATTCACTGCGGCAGATGGGAGACCGCCGGCACCTGTCCCGACCGCCGCTGTATCGACTGCCCTGCGCTCGACCGGAGCCACGCCGACCAGCTCCGCCTGCTCCGCCGCCTCCTGGATATACCGGGGGTGAGACGTGTCTTCATCGCATCCGGCATCCGCTACGACCTGATCGGCCCGGAGGATGAAGAGTATCTCTCCCGCATCTGCGCCGACCACGTCTCCGGGCACCTCAAGGTCGCCCCCGAACACGTCTCGGCACGGGTCACGGCCTGCATGGGTAAACCCCCCCGCGCGGTCTTCGATGCCTTCCGCGAACGGTTCGAGGTCCTCCAGGCAGGGAAGAAGAAACGGCAGTACCTCGTCCCCTACCTCATATCCGGCCACCCGGGCTGCCGGATGGAGGATATGGTCGAACTCGCGGAGTACGTCCGGGACACCGGCCTTTACACCGAACAGGTCCAGGACTTCACGCCGACGCCGATGAGCATATCGACGACGATCTACCACACCGGGCTTGACCCCTTCACCCTCGAGGAGGTCTACGTCCCGAAAGGCCGGGAGAAACAGATCCAGCGGGCGCTCATGCACTACCGGGACCCGGCAAACTACGCCCTCGTCCGCGAAGGGCTCCGTGCGACCGGGCGGGAGGACCTGATCGGGAGCGCGTGGAAGTGTCTCGTCCCGGCCCGGGGGAAGAGGCGGAGCCCCTGAGGTTCACTTCCCGAAGATCGAGCCCGCGGCAAACCCGGCGGCGATCGCCAGGGGCCGGCACGGTATGCGGGGGATCACGAACATCGCCACCGCGAGGGAGGCCGCGATGTTTTGCACCGTCCCCGGGGTGACGGCGGCATCGAGCATCTGCATCGTGCCGGAACGCCAGCCCCCGGGAAGGGGCGATGGAGGCAGCGCGAGCCTCCCCGCGATCTCATCCGCCCTCCTCATCACCGTCGATCGCCACTCGTCGCTCTGCGCTGCATGCCGTCTGCAGGTCATGATCGGCGGTATGACCCCGGGTACTACTTATTCCTATGGCCGGCAAGGCGCACCCGGACCCGGCGCATGAAGTTCTGGTGGCAGAAGGGGCAGAGGGCCTCAAGGTTCCCGGGCAGGGGGGACCCGCCGCAGATCACCGGCGGCCTGATATCAAAGTGCGTGGAACCGGCAGTGAGCGGTGCGTTGCACCCGGCACACCGGTGGCACTGCCGCTCGAGGGCGGCCGACCGGGCCTCATCCGTGAGGTGCGCTCCCGCGGTGATCGCCTCTGCAGGATGCGCCGCTTCCTCTCCTCCGCGCATGATGATCACGCGGGGAGATGCCCCCCTGGCGGATAAACCTTGCGATGGCCTTTTGGTCTCCCGGAGCCTTCAACGGCAGCCCGGGGATCCAGAGCCCTCACGAGGGTCGTGCCGAGCGCCTGAGCAGGACCGACGAGCACGACCCCACGGGTCCTGGTTCTCGACTCGCTCCCCACGAGCGCTACGCCGCCGCCATGGCCGGCGTGGGCGTCGGTATCATCCTTGATCCCGACGAGGTCATCGACCTGGAGATCTGTGACCCTGCCCTGCCCATGAAGGAGGACCCTGGAAGCGTCGTCCGGGACAACAGCGTCCTCACGACGGACGAGATCCGGGTCTCTTCGTTCGCCGTAGAACTGCTCCCCCGCCCCTTGACGGGTTCTCCTCCACCCCCCTCCCCATGCCCGGATGGGCATGAGATCTCTCTGGCCCACCCATTTTTTGAGACGACCGGGGAAGAAAACAGCAGCGCAACAGACCGGACCCTACTTACACTCGTGTGAGAGGACGCGGAGGTTGCCGGAACCGGCGCATGCGGTTCTGGTGACGGGCAGGGGGCCTCGAGTCTCCCCGGCGTCTGCGATTCGCCGGAGACCGTCTCCTCGCGGAGGTCAAAGTGCGTCGACCCGGCGGTCAGGGGGACGTTTGACCCGGCGCACCGGCGAGAAGGGTAGGGAGCGTCTGCCCGATTAACCTCCCCCGGATGGCGCACCCTCTTCGAGGGTCCTGTTCACGAGATCCTTTCCCGAGTCCATCGCCCCCATAAGGCGTTCGACCTCCTCGCCTCCCACCCCGAGAGACCCGAGCACATTACGGATGAGCGAGAGCAGGTCGTCGGCGACCTGCAGCAGCCATTCGACAAACCCCCACATCGACTCGACCGTCCCGAGCACGGCCTCCGGCGCGTCGCGGCCGGGCAGCGAGACGTTGATCGCCTCCGTTCCCGCGACCCCTGCGACGGCAATGAGAAGCAGAACCAGAACGATCGGTCTCATACTGCCACCCTCCCGGCCGGGACGGTACCGGAGCGTATGCCCGGGGCAGGGGGGATGCTAAACGATCTATTCTCCATACAAATCGTTACGGCATTGATCCCGGTTAAAGCCACCGCTCCGGAGGGGGATTTCGGAAACAGAGCCGCCGGCCCGGAGAGAACAGAGAGAAAAGACCTATTGCCCGGGGATGAAAGAAGTTCCGGTATGCAATACGAGATCACCGGAGATAACCTCCAGATGGTGACCCTCCGCCTCGCCTCCGGCGAGAGCGCCTGCGCCGAGGCGGGCGCCATGGTCAACATGAGCGGGAACATGCAGATGACGACCCATATGAAGGGCGGTCTCTTCAAGGGGTTGAAGCGGATGGTGACCGGCGAAGGCCTCTTCATGACCGAGTTCACCCCGCAGGGCGGCGGGGGGTTCGTCTCGTTTGCCGGGAACATCCCGGGAAAAATATTTGCGCTCAACCTTGACGGAGGTGAGTTCATCGCCCAGAAAGACGCCTTCCTCTGCTCCGAAAAGGGCATCGACCTCGATATCGCGTTCACGAAGCGCCTCCGGTCGGGTTTCTTCGGCGGCGAGGGATTCATACTCCAGCGCCTCTCCGGCCGGGGAAACGTCTTCCTCCACTGTTGCGGCGACATCATGGAGATGGCCCTTGCGCCCGGCGAGGTGGTCAGAGTAGAAACAGGGCTCGTTGTCGGGTTCGAGAGCACCGTCGACTACAACATCGCTCTTGCCGGCGGCGTGAAGACCGTCCTCTTCGGCGGGGAAGGGCTCTTCCTGGCCACGCTGACCGGGCCGGGCCGCGTCATCCTCCAGTCGATGGACATCGCCAAACTCGCAAGCGCCCTGATGCCTTACCTTCCCGTTCAGCACAACTCGTCGGGACGGTAACCTGATAGTCCGCGCCGCCCCAGGAGTACGGGATGAACCTCGTCATGGTTGTGCACGGTCCCGAGGCCTTCGACGCCGGGGACGTGGAGCGGATGATCGGTCTTCTTGCCCCCCGGCTGGTGCTCGTCGCGGGGGTTATGGCCCGGACCGCCGCCGAGGAGTCGGGGCTCCCGGTGACCTGCACGGACGAGCGGCCGAGCGTGGTCTTTCGCGCCCTCGTCGAACCTTCATGCCTGGTCAACCGGGGGAAGACCCCTGAATCCGGCAGGATATTTGGCGAGCTCGTCGCCGGCCGCCTCTCTGGGCTCATCCACGTCGAGTGCTCAGACGGCACCGTCTACTGCTGGGACTCTGCCGACGAGAACCTCGCGGCAGAGATCGCAAGCCGAACCGGTTACGGCCTCGTTCGTGCCGGGAGTGATCGCCGCTCCCGGCCGGAGGGCGTGCGGGAGATCCGCGGCTGCATACCGGGGGAGGCGGTCTTCGTGAACGGGCTTGTCGTCGGGACCGCGACGGCGGAGACGGTCGTCCTCGAAAGCGCGGGCGGGACCCTCCGGGTCGTCTCCGGCCTTGAGCCAAAACCCCACGGGTTTGAGAAACTCCTCCGGGCGGGCCTCCCGGACATCGGCATCGCCTGGTGCAAGAGCGGGCCGGTCAGGACCGCTTCGCCCCGGCAGGGCGGCCGTGCCCGGAGCGGGGGGAGAATTGCGGTCGTCGACCACTGCGGCCACACCCTCTACCGCGATATCGGGGAGGACGTCTGCGGGGTGCTTGCCGTCGGCGACGACACCACCGCCGTCTGCGGCCACATATGCTCCCACGCCGGCATACCGGTCTTTGGTGTGATCGACGGCGACGGCGATGCCATCGTGAAGCCCGGGTATGCCCCGGGGTCGGTCGTGGTCGAGGTCACGCACGGCCGCGACGACGATATCGGCCGGGAGGTCATCGCGACGCGGAACCTGTGGGCCGCCTCCTGGGAGGAGTGGGTGGAGGAGACGCTTCGCGCTCTCGAGGGAAGGGTCCGGATCGTCGTCGATCGCCGCGGAGAGTGAAGCATGCAGTGCGCCGAGTGCAAGGGGCGGGGGTTCTGCGGTCTTGAGCGCTGCCCGATCATGAGCCGGTTCTACGCCCGCCTCCCGGTCCGGCCGGCCGACCACTACGAGGGGGCTGCGCCGTCGGTCTTTGTGGGGAGTTACGGCTACCCGAAGGTCGCCGGGGGGCCGCTGATGATCGACGACGCCGACCACCCGCCGGACTGGGTCCGGCAGGGCCTCGGGATCGACGACATCGTCGGGCTCCGGGCCCGGACGATCCGCGGCGCCGGGGAGGCGAAGGGGCTTGGCCGGGGCATCCAGGAGATAGCGCTCTCGAGCACCCCGCTCGACGTGGAGGTGCGGTTCGTCAAACCCATATCGTTCGACCTCCGGTTCGACGGGACGATCGCCCCGGTCGGGCTCACCGGCGCCATCCGGGATATGGATGTCCTCGGGAACGCCCGGGTGGACCGGGCGGTCGACCGGGCGACCTCCGATACGGATCTCGGCGCGACCGACGCCTGCGAGATCCTCAACGCCTCCGGCATAGACGTCTACCGGATCACCCAGCTCCTCACCGCCGGCCTCCTCGGGCGGAAGCGGCGCATCGTCCCCACGCGGTGGGCTATCACGGCTGTCGACGATACGGTCTCGACCCGCCTCAAGAAGAAGATTGCGCGGTATCCCCCGCTCTCCGGCATCGAGGTCTTCTCGGCCGCGCTCTATGGGAACCATATCGTCTGCCTCCTCGTCCCCGGCGACTGGAAGTACGAGATGATCGAGGTCTGGGGGAAACAGTCGCTCTGGGGCGGCGGGAGCGAGACGATCGCCTGCGACGGCGAGGGCGCGACGAAGTCCGGCTACTCGCCGCTCGCGGGGGCTTACTACTCGGCCCGCCTTGCGGTCGCGGAGTACCTGGAGAGCGTGCAGCGTTCGGCCAGGGTGCTCGTTCTCAGAAACGTCACCGGCGAGTACTGGGCGCCGCTCGGCACCTGGGTCGTCCGGGAGGCGGCGCGAAACGCCATGCGGGGTCCGAAGACGTCGTGCGCGAGCCTCCCCGGGGCAGTCGACCTCGCCTCCCGGCTGATAGGGTTCACCCACTGGCGCCCCCACAGCAGGCTCATACCGGAACTTGCGACGCAGAAGACGCTCTTTGACTTCTAGATCGAGCCCTGCCCGTTCTTCTGCCCGCCGTAGCGCCCGGCGAGGGAGTCGAGCGTCTCGACCTCGTCGACGCTCTTGTCCTCGCGGACCCTGACGAACCGCGGGAACCGGAGCGCGTAGCCGCTTGCGTAGTTCGGGCTCGTCTGGATCTCGGAGTAACCCACCTCGAAGACCACCGCCGGCTCAAGCGTCACCTCTTTTCCCGAGCGGGCGATCACGGAGTCTTTGAAGAGCGCGTAGAGGTCGGCGAGCGCCTCGTCGGTGATCCCGGTCGCCACCTTCCCGACGGGGAGGAGCCGGCCCTGGTCCTGGACCGCGAGCAGGAACGAGCCGAACATCTTCGCCCGCCGGCCTTCGCCCCACTCGGCCCCGACGACCGCGAGATCGAGGGTCTCGACGCCGGGTTTCACCTTCACCCACTGGCGGCCCCGGACACCGGGGGTGTAGGGCGAGGCGGGGACCTTCACCATGACGCCCTCGTGGCCGCGGGCAAGAGCATCGGCGTAGATTGCTTCCGCCGCGGCGGTGTCGGAGACCCGGAACTGCTCTGCGACGTGGGCTCTGAGCGCCCCCTCGAGGATCGTCCGCCGCTCGGCAAGCGATCGATCCAGCAGGGACTCGCCGTCGATATACAGTATATCAAAGACCCGGGGGACGAGCTCGATCTTCTCCATCATCGCGTCCACCTCGTGCTTGCGCCGGAACCGGCGGATGACGAACTGAAACGGCATGGGCCTCCCGTCCCGGACGGCGACCGCTTCCCCGTCCAGGATCACGTCGCGGTCGGTCGCCTCCATGAGTTGCCGGGCGATGTCGGGGAGGCTCTCCGTGACCTCCTCGAGACGGCGGGAGTAGATCCGGCAGACGCCGCCCACCTTGTGGAACTGGAACCTGCTCCCGTCGTACTTGTACTCGACCGCGACCTCGCCGTGGTCGGCAACCTGCCCGGCGATGGTGCCTGCCTGGGCAAGCATCATCTTCACCGGCCGGAACGGTTCGATCGTCACGCGGGAGAGCGCATCCGGGTCCCGCCGGGCAAGGAGGGCGACCTCGCCAAGGTCGTTCATCGCCTGGTGGGCATGCTCGACCAGGCGGACGTCGAGGGCAAACGCCCGCGCGACGGCGTCGCGGACGTTCCCCTCGCCCATCCCTATCCGGAGCTCTTCGAGCATCAGCCGCGTGAGGTACCGCCCTTCAAGCGGGCGGGCGTTCCCGAAGAGGCCCTGCGCGACACGGAGCTTCTCCTTCTGCGACCGCTGCCCTCCCGCCGCCGCCATCCGCCCGAGTTCGCGGTAGACGTCGACGAGGTCGAGTTCCTGTATGAAGAACGACGTCTGCTCTTTTCTCGCGAGGAGATCCTCGACGGCAAGGCCGGCGTCGCCGGTGGCGTTGATCGCCTCGCGGACGGTCTCCCGCTTTCTCCCGATGACGTAGGCCACCGCGTCGTAGAGGAGGTTGGGGCCCACGCCGAGTTTTTTGGTGCTCCAGTCGGGAAAGACCCTGCCCATGATGAACCGGACGAAGACGGGGAGTTCGTCGTCGCCGAGTCGGGGGAGGACGCCGGCGACCTCCTCGATCATATCCAGGCGCCCCGAAATCCCCTCGAGGCGCTCGCAGATGCGGGCGAACTCCAGAAATTGCATACCCATCTCCTGAAGTATTTCCCGGCGGGGTGAATCAACCCTTCTCTTCTGGGCGGTTTGATAGGGGAGCGCCGCCAACCTTCATCCATGAACCCTGACGGCGAGATCAAGGAGATGCTCCGCGACCTCATCTGGCTCAACGCCCTGATAGCGACCGAACTTGTCCAGATCACCGAGAACACGTCGCAGATCCTCAGGAAGGCGGCTCCGCCGGAGGCCTGCATCGCCGAGCACGCGGCCCTGCGGGCGACGGCGCTCGATATAGCCGACCGCTACAGGCCCGGGACGATCCTCCGGCAGCACATCGAGAAGCACCAGTGAGGATGTCGGGCCGGCGGTGCAGGAGCCCGGATATCAGTCAGTTGACGGGGAACCGGAGGCAGTCCGGTCCCCTCCTTCCGGGGAAGGGGGCTCCTCCGCCGGCGGGGTAAGCCCGCCGTCGCCGGCGGTCGCGTTATCCGGGCCCGGTGTCACGGCCGAAGAATCGCCGGCGGTCTTGTTCTCCGGGGCGAGCGTCACGGCCGGGGATTCGCCGGCGGTCGCGTTATCCGAGCCTCCCCCCACACCGCCCGTGGTTTTCCCGGCGGCCGCCGGGATCAGCCCTGCATCCCGGACGACCGTCTCGCTCCCGGCGAGGGTGAAGAGGGGCGTTGTGCCGTCCGATGGGTCGGCATGGCTATCCCCGCCGGCGGCCGTGAACACGTAGCCGTCCGGCGGGCTGAACGCAAGCGAGTACTCCCCGGGCAGGAGGGGACCGAAGAGGTACAGGGAGGTGTAGCGGTCGTGGTAGCCCGTACGGGTTTTGGCCACCGGATCGCCGCCGGCATCGATGAGGCGGACCTCGACGTCGGTCAGGCCGGATGTCTCATCCTTGATGCCGTTCTGGTCATCGTCGCTCCAGGTCGTCCCGAGGACCCATCCATAGGCTGTCGCCGGTGTTGCGGCCCGGTAATCCCCGACGAGGCCCGCATCCAGGGTCTGCCGGCCATCCAGAGCCTCCGCGAACGCTACGTCTGTCGCCATCGGGCGGGCGTCGCTGCCCTGGCCCGGGAGGGTGCAGGCGTAGCCGTCCGGCAGGAGGAACTCGACGCCGGTGTAGTCGCCGGCGGGGATGGTTGCGAACCGGTATGAACCGTCGGGTCCGGTGACCGCAGCATCAACCATGGTCCGTTGGCCTATCAACCGCACGCTGATGCCCGGGATGCCCGGCTCGCCGGATGTGCGGCTGCCATCCGCGTTGAGGTCGTACCAGACCGTGCCCGACAGCGCGTTCCTGTCATCGTCGTCGCCCGGCCTCTCCGTCGGTTTCACGGTATGGGTCGGTTTCGGCCAGATGGGTATCGTCGGTTTTCCAATGGGTTTTTTAGGAGGTTTCAATGTCGGTCTCTCGATGGGTTTCTCAGGAGGTTTCTCTATCGGCTTTTTGGTCGGTTTCTCCGTCGGTTTTACGGTCGGTTTCTCGGTGGGTTTGGTCGGTTTCTCCGTCGGTTTTATGGTCGGGGTGGGCGCCGGGGGTGGGGCCGGACTGACTGCCACCGGCGGTTTCTGTTGCACCACCGGCGCCTTCGGGGGCTTTATGGGAGCCACTGTCGGCGTCGGTGCGGGCGCCGGGGCAGGCCCGAGCCTCACCGCCCAGGCGTCCGTATTCGCCACCCCGCCCTTCTCTGTGGCGTTGAAGGCCCCTGCAAAGAGGTACTCGCCCTCTGCGATCTCCAGGACCGAGAGCGCACGGTCGCCGGGATTCTCACCGCCAAACGTCCTGCTCCAGACCACCGCGCCGTCGGCGTCGGTCTTCACGAGCCAGGCATCGGTATCGTCGGTGCCGGGGTAGCCCGTCTCCCCGGCGAAGAGGTAGCCGCCGTCCGCCGTCCTGGTGACGGCCGCGGCCGACTCGTCCACGCCGGGTTCACCGTAGACCCAGTTCCACAGGGTATCCCCGGCGGGCGTGAGCTTGATGAGGAGCGCATCGGTGTCGACCGTCGCGTTGTCGGGCCGCTCCGTGAACGTGCCGGCGATGAGGAGGTTGCCGTCCGGGGTGGTGATGACCGCCCGGCCGGCATCGTCATCGGGGCTCCCGAACGTCCGGTTCCAGACCTCGCCGCCCGACCGGTCGAGGCGGATCACCCAGACGTCGGCCATCCCCGCCCCCGACGACTCCGTGCTGCCGGCGACGACGAAATCACCATCGGAGAGCCGGGCGGCGGCGTTCATCGTATCGTTCCCGGCCCCGCCGAGGACCCGCCTCCAGACCTCGCCGCCCGTCTCGTTCACCCTGACAGCCCAGGCGTCCGACTCGCTCCCCTCGAGGGTCGCGGTGGAGCCGACGAAGAGGAAACCGCCGTCGCCGGCCGGGATAACGGCATTTGCCGAGGCGTTTACGTCCGGCCCGCCGTAGGTCCGGTTCCAGGCCTCGGCGCCCGAAGGATCGATCTTCACGAGCCAGGCGTCGGTGTCTGCCTGAGTCCCGTTCGTGACGTAGGTGAGGTTGCCGGCAAAGAGGAGGCCGCCGTCGTCGGTCCGGACGATCGCGCGGGCGGTGTCGGCCTCCTTCCCGCCGTAGGTCCGGTTCCACTCAGGGCGGCCCTCCGCCGTCAGCCCGATCACCCAGGCATCCGTCTTCCCTTCCCCGGACGATGCCGTCACCCCGGCAAGGAGGAACCCCTCCTGGCCGGGGACGACCGCATATGCCGTATCATCGGCATCCGGCCCCCCGTATGTCCGGCTCCATATGATCGTCTCTTCTCCTGCTCCCGCCCAGGCGGCAGCGATGAGCGCGAGTGCCGACAGGAGCGTGATCCCGATCCGTGTGCTGCGTTGCATTCTGTTTCCTCGTCTTCACCCCGGAAGGCGTGCTGCAGTTCGTGCCGGCATCTCCCGGGGTCCACGATAGATCGTCGTGAAGCGCGGGTTCGCCCGGGAGGTGAAGTCTCCCGCAGCACCATGGGGTCTGCACGTTAATTGTCTGATTATTATAATAATCTTGTTTCAAAAACATGGGTGTGGCGGCAGCCCGATAGGAGTTGTATCCTCCGGCGAAGGGGCGAGATGTCCGGTTGCTGCCCCGGCCCTGCCGGCATGTGCCTCCCGTCCACAACCATCAATACCCTTATGAGTCAAACCTTAGTAGAAGACCTGCATGAAACTCTTGCTTGCGGTTGCACCGGAACGGTTCAGGGACGAGGAGCTGGAGGTCCCGAAGAGGGCCTTCGAGGAGGCGGGGATCGGCATCGATATCGCCTCAACGGTTGCCGGCACGTGTACGGGGATGCTCGGGGCCAGGACGGAGGCGGCCATGACGTTCGATGAGGTGGATCCCGGCGACTATGCCGGGATCGTGGTCGTGGGCGGCGCCGGGTCGGCAGACCACCTCTGGGGGAGCAGACGGCTTCAGGAACTTGTCCGGACGTTCTTTGAGGAGGGCAGGGTCGTCGCCGCCATCTGTCTTGCGCCGGTCGTCCTCGCGCGGGCGGGCATCCTCGCCGGGCGGCAGGCCACGGTCTACCCGGCCCCGGCGGCCGTCGCGGAGATGAAACGGGCAAAGGCGGTCCTCCACGACATCCCGGTCGTCGCGGATATGCAGATCGTGACCGCAAACGGCCCCGCGGCTGCCGCACAGTTCGCCGATACCGTCATCACGAAACTCGAATGTTGACCGATACAGAGGATCGCGAGGCGGCCGACTGCACCCTGGTGATCCCGGCATACAACGAAGAGAAGAGGATACAATCGCTCCTAAAAGACCTCTCGGACTTTCGGGGCGAGATCATATTCGTCTGCGACGGGACCGATGCCACCCCCGCGTTCATCGCAGCGTTTGCGGCGGACCATCCGTCGCTCTCCATCCGGTGCCTGACGTTCTCGGCCCGCCTCGGGAAGGGGGGCGGTGTCGTCGCCGGCCTCCGGGAGGCCTCGACCCGTTACGTCGGCTACATGGATGCGGACGGTTCGACGTCGCTTGCGGAGATGGAGCGGCTCTTTGACCGCCTTGCGGATGTGGACGGCGCCATCGGTTCGCGCTGGCTCCCCGGCTCCGTCATGACGGTCAGGCAGGGCCTCCGGCGCCGGGCCGAGAGCCGCCTCTTCAACCTGGCCGTCCGGCTCCTCTTCGGGCTCGACTACCGGGATACCCAGTGCGGGGCGAAGGTCTTTCGCCGGGAGGCGCTTGAGGCGGTTCTGCCGTCCATCCGGTCGACCGGGTTTGAGTTCGACGTCGAACTCCTCTGGCGGCTCGCGCAGAGCGGCTGCCGGGTGGAGGAGGTCCCGATCACCTGGGAGAACCGGGACGAGTCGAAGGTGGGGACGGCTGACGCAAAAGAGATGCTCTCGGGGATGATCCGGCTTCGGTTCGGGTGAAGGGGGCGCGGGGCAGTTTTACCAATTCGCCCATGATCCCGCTGAAACCGCCCGCCGCGATCGGGTCGTCGCCCTGGTAGAGGCTCTTCGTGTAACGCATAAAACGCTCGCGAGCGGCATCTCATCGGAAGAACGGTCGCGACTGTATGCGGCATGCAATGAGTGCCGGCACAGATTACATACCCTCTCCGGGATGATCCGGCGAAGAGGTAGCGGTTGTGGGGCGGACAGACCGCGCCCCTCAAAGGCACGGCCACCCCGGAACAAATCGCCGGGTTTTAAGGTTCTTCGCACGAATTGTCTCTTCACGGTGGTTCGATGTTCGAGAAGACGATCTTCGTGGAGGGGATCAACGGCGGGGTGCAGGTCGACGCGCCTTTTGTGGTGGATGCTGCAGAACTCCGCGAGAAGAAGGGAGGCAAGTATATCCAGCTCGCCATATCCGATCGGACGGGCCGGGGGGTCTGCAAGGTCTGGGGGACGCCCGGTCAGAGCGCAGAACAGATCGAGACGTTCTGCCGCGCGCTCCGGGCGGGAGAGGTCTACCGGATCCGGGGTTACGCGAAGGTCTACAACGGCACCTGCGAGATCAATGTGAACGACGGGATCGTCGACCTCCTGGCCCCGGTGCCGACCGATATGTTCGACCCGTCGCTCTTCGTCTATGCGCCCGTCGACCTCGACGATGTCCGGGAAGGGCTCGGGCGCATGGCCGCGAAGATCGTCGATCCCGGGATATACTCCCTCGTATCGAGGGTCATGGGCAGCACCCCGGCGTTCCTCGATGCCCCGGCGGCAAAACGCCGGCACCATGCCTATATCGGCGGCCTCGCGGAGCATACCCTCGAGACCGCGGAGATTGCGCTCTCCCTCGCGGGCACCGTCAGCCGGGCCCGGATGGATACCGACGTTCTCCTCGCTGGAGCCCTCCTCCACGACGTCGGGAAGGCGGCCTGTTTCCGCCGCCAGGGTTTCTCTTTCGTCGCACTTCCCGATTACACCCTCGTCGGGCACACCGCGCTCGGGGCGGCGGCCATCCTCCGGCAATCCGCCGGCGTCGACCCCGTGCGGTTCAGCCATATCCTCCATATCCTGATGTCGCACCACGGCCCCCACGGCGAGGTCCAGCCCCGGACGCCCGAGGCCTGGGCGGTCCACTTCGCCGACAACGCGAGCGCCACCCTCCGGGCGGCCTGCGACGATACTGCGGACCTTGTGCCGGGAGAAGAGAGGCGGGGGGCGCGGTGCGGGGGACCGGTCTACCGGTTTTCGACTCCTACGGAATGATGTTGTAGAGGCGAAGAAGACGACGAGCAGGGGGATGCCGGGTATGAGCAACCGGTGCGCTCCGGGACGACGGCGATGAACCCCTCGTCCTCGTCGCTGTAGATGATCGCGATTGCATAACTCTGTCGCACCTCAATCACCCCGATCCTGCGGAGCCTCACCGGATCGTCGAGCATATAGCTCGACACAACCCAGCGCCCGTTCGAATGCCTCCTCGAAATCCGGGATCGCTTTCATCTGATGTCTGAAGGATGCGTTCCACGATGCTGAGAACCGTTCGCGTTTCCCCGCGAGCACGGAACCGTCCGGAATGACCTCCTTGATCTCCACGATCGGTATCACCCGGAGTCCCCCTGCCGTGTGATCTCGGTATTGATGACCAGTCGCCACTTCGGATCGATCTCTCCCTGGCGCGGCATCGCAGGATCGAGGAGGAGGTAATTCCTGGATGTCGGGAGAGGCAGATCCAGCGGAACTCCCATCTGTTCGCAGAGATATCCGAGTCTCCTGACGACGGCGTTGTTCCCGATCATCCGGGCATACCGGTTCAGGTTCTCGCGGTCCAGCGATGCGTTCTCGAGTGCCTTTGCAACCTCGACGATCCCTCCTGCGTATTCGGGTCTATCGAGGCAGTCGATCACCGTCTTCTCCCTGTCGGTGACGGTGATCTGCGTCTCCTCGATCCATTCCTTCGCAAAGCCGAAGAACTTCTCCGGCTTTACCCGCACGATCCGGTAGTTCACGCCGAACACCTCGATCTGGTTGCTCTTCTTCCGCGCTGTCGTCTGGACGAAGACCGTTGTCGGGATCTGTTCTGTCAGGCCGTGGTAATGGAGCGCGCTCCAGTATGCAATCGCGGATGGTCGGACGAGGTGCGACGCAATCACGAACTCGTGGAGCGTATACTTGCCCTTCTCGCTTGCGAGCGGGATGATCAGGTATTTTCCCTTCTCAATCCGCTCGACGAAGCCCCGCTCTTCCCACCGGGAGAGCATCACGGAAAGCACGCTTTTCGGGATCTCTGTCTGCCTGTGCAGTTGCTCGAGGGTGAATACCTGTCCGTTGCGGGCGATGGACTTCAGGATCTCGATCGTCACGTGTTGCCTCGCTCGTTCCTTATTTAGTACACCAACCTTATCAAAATTGATAATCTTGGCGTACATTAAAGTGATCACACTCGCCGGCCATCTCCCTGATCAGGAGCGCCCCGCCGCCTTACATCGGCGGCGTCACGGTAAGGACGGGGAGCCTGGTGATGGGGAGGTTTCCCGAGCAGAAACCCGGCAATGAGCGGAGCGAGTACGAAGGGTGTGGCTGCGGGAGCGATATGGCCGAGGAGCGTCCCCATTGAGCGCCGGGTTCCATCAGACGTGCCTGCCGTCGTGCTCCGGTTTATCGCCATCGGGGAGGCGACGAAACAGATTCCGGTCGGCATCATCGTCCGCCGCCCGGAGATCGAGTGGCAAAAGATTGCCGGGATCCGTGATATCAGCGTTCACTCCCTCGATGCGGTGAAACCGACGGTCTCCTGGGACATCATCCAGACTACATTGCTCGTGCAGACGCGACGGTGACGCGGTCTTTCTCGGAGGAACGCGGTATACCGATCAAAAACCTTTTTTCGCGAGTATCGTTAACATTTCACTATTCTTTCCGGCGCAACGCTGGATAGGGACGGTAGGTAGGAGAACCGGATGGAAGAGTTCACGGTCGAGGAAGTTATCGACTACCATGTCGAGATCCTCCTGGCGAGCGATCGCGAGGAAGACCGGGGACTGGAAGGTCGATTGCTCACTCCCGGAAATCTCGACTTTGTCATTGAGTTCAGCAACGGTTTCTCTGATCCGTTTGAGAGAGCAGCTTTCATTCTGCATGGTCTTGCGACAGGGCATGCCTTCGCCGAGGGAAATAAACGGATAGCGTTTCTGCTCGCCTCGCTCGTCCTGCTCCGAACCCCCGAACGATACGAGATCCAGAGTTGCCCCGAAGAGAATGATCGCCTCGTAAGAGATGTTGCAGAAGGCAAAAAAACGAGAGAAGAAGTCGAGACCTGGCTACGCTCTGTTACAAAAGGGGATTATTGATCTATTTTGCCAGAAGCTCAAGGGTCTTCTTGTGCTTCCCCAGAAGCATTCTGAAGTCTTCCTGTTTTGAAGGCTGTGGCGCCTTCTCCCACGCCTCTGGCGGAGGGCACTGAGAGGGAGATGCAATGGTACTCGTGCCGATTGAGCTGAACGAACCAGAACTCTGCGTTGAAGCGATTAAATTTCCAGAGGAGCGGAAGCGGCATGGGCGCACGGACTTAATAATTCTCTCGCTGCTGTCTGGTTTCCCAATCCTTGAGTACATCTTCCCTACCTCTTTTTTCATAATCAATTGTCTTCCAGCCTTGTAGAATTGGTGTCACATTGATATTAATGTGCAGGTCCGGCATACGCACAGCGCTTATGTTAAGCTCTGCCTTAAACTCGCTTCTCATGTGGACGTTCTCCACCGGGGTCGGGGGGATCATGGGCAATCCCGCTCCTCTCGATGCTCCTGGCCGGCCTCCAGGAGGTGTGTAAGCATCTCGCTGGCTACATCCACTCCGAGCCCGAGCAACCGGGTGATCTCGTGGGCGGAGTAGCGTCCCGACAGCGTCCCCCGGGAACCGGAGCTGCGTGAGCGGAGTGCCTCCGGCTATCGGAGGGTATAAGACAATGGATGGAGTACTCAAGAATAGCGATGCATCCCCTCTTCCAGATCCGGCAGAACCTCTGTGTTATCCGGGAGCGCTATGGCGTGTCCCGTATCGGCCTCTTCGGGTCGGTGGCACGGGGCGAGGAGACGCCGGCAAGCGATATCGATGTCCTGGTGGAGTTCCGGGAGGGGGAGGAGACTTTCGACCACTTTATGGACCTCAAGTTCTATCTTGAAGATCTCCTGGGGCGGAAGACGGACCTTGTTATTGCCGATACCCTGAAGCCCCGGATCCGGGATGCCGTCCTCGGTGAGGTCGTCTATGCCTGGAGACCTCCTGTTGTATCTTGAGGATATCCACGACGCTGCCGCATCGATCCGATATGTCCGACGTTTGAGGAGTTCGTGGGAGCCTCTCCGTACTTTCGTGTGACTCTTCGGGCTGCTTTTATGTAAACGAATGTTTGTCTGATGGTAGATTCTACGCGATCGAGTATGGAACGCAATCAATCGGCAACTCTATACGGGCCTATCTTCCCGCTTCCATCCTGCTTTTGTTGAGGGTGCTCTCCCTTCCAGACCCCCGGGAACGTACTTCTCCATGCCTTCCTCGGTATGCACCCTCTCAAGAATCCCGCTTAGTGCTTCAGCGAGTTTCTGTGCGGCAGCGTGCGACATGTAGATGCGCGTTCCGTTTATCAGCGCTTTACCGTCCCGGCGGGCGCCGGGCATTTCCAGAAAGTCGATGCAGACATCCCTGTGCGTTACCTGCACATACGCAAGGTTTGAGTAGGAACTGTGCGTGATATCCAGCTGCAACTCTTCAGGCTCGATTCGGTAGAGTTTGCGGAGGTTGACGGTGGCTGCTCTCTCGTTCTGCTCCTCTCCCATGGTTACACCCCCACCGAGTAGAGCGAATACCCTGACTCTGCCTCCCGTGCAGAGCAATCGTCTCCGACCGTCCACTCGCCGGCATGGTTCGTTGCGACTGCAAGCGGTTCTGCCTTTGCCCTGAGCACCCTGTTGTAGTAGTCCAGGATTGCCGTGTTCATGCAGTCCGTCCCGTCCCGATCGTCGATTACGGCATATGCCAGCAGGGAGAGCGCAATGAACTTCTTCGACTCAACGACGACCCGGTAGACGGGATGCTGTACGTCGCTTGATACGTTCTCGATCAGCCCGAGTCTGACGAGCACCCTGAGCGCCTCCCTGATGCTGGGGGCCTTTTTGCCCGTCATCTCCTCAAGGTACCGGGGTCGGTAGTCCATCGTCGGATCGGCGACGATCTCTTCGACGACCTGAGCAAGAACGGTGTTCCCGAATAAGCCGCCATACGGTTTGTCCAGGAACTCTTCGAGTTCTTCCGGGAGCTCCGGCAGTTTCTTCCCTGACATAAATTACCCCTCCAACTGGAGCACCCGTGCTCCTATCAAGAGCGCTACGGGTGCTCTCACGGGTAGTAAGTAGTAGTGAGTGGTAGTAAAAAAATGTTCTGATATAGAATTTATTTCTTCAGTTCGGTCCAGTGCCGGTGGTGGGGCACTTCGAGGTCGTAGTAGGTCATCCATTGGTCTGCCCACACGAGCTTTTCAAGTTTCATCTTTACGAACCATCGTCGT
>MPOY01000572.1 GCA_001896715.1 Methanoculleus sp. EBM-46 | reverse complement strand
TGGCCCGGAGATGATCGGCATCACGCATTCAATGTGCATCATCATCCCTCTCCCTCACCCGGAGCGAGAATATAGTGGGTATCACGCCGTGATTGGCTTCTCCGTTCAATAGTTCGTGGGGTATTCGTTTGTCAATCCATATATACTGGATTAACAAAATACAACATGTTATCACAGTCCAGAATGGCGATAAATTACGTATACAGAGAGGGAAACAGCATATGAAGGATGTATTTGATGTATTTGACGAGGGCTTCGAAGAAATTACCCGGATGGTCGGACAGGGGAATTATAAAGGTCCTTTCGTTTACTCTTCAAATCTAACCCTGTTCTCAACATTGCTGGACTATGAGGATGGAATCCTGATAAGCGAAATACTGGAAGGGGTGTTCTCGCAGGTAGGTCCTTTTGCTGAAGAACTGGATGCAAAGGAGATCGGATTCATAAATGAGCAACTGGCCGCGCAAATGAAGATCATCACCGATTCATATCGTGCTGAGGACAAGAATATCCTTTACCAGGCCCTGCGAGATCTCCGTTCTATCGCCACAAAATTCCAGATTACATGCATGAGATCCAGGCCGATGAAGGTGCAGCGACAGGCAAGGTTGAACATCGGGGATAAGTATTATTAGGGGGGTTCACAATGGTGGTTCTTCAACCGGGAAAGAAGTGGGACGCTCAGGATCAGCGTGAACGGAGAGCACCTCCCTCTGATATCGAGAGTGGGCGGCCTTCGGGGGAAACCTGGGGAAAGAGGGAAATGTCGGTTCGATACCCTCTGAACGAGATCGTTGCTGAAAGAACACGGGAGTGGCTGAGTACCCCTGAGCCCATGCCATGGCATATCAACCGTTCTATTGAGAATGCCACTCTCCCGGTGAGTATGTTAAGCCGAGAGATTGATGAATTGCGCCAGATCGTTCAAGAACTTAAAGAATCTAACTCTGCATTACAATCAAGGGTATCGGCCCTGGAGAGGGGATTAACCAGAGAGGTGACTGCCAATAGCCTGTGGGAGATCAGTGACAATAATCTATTGGCCCTCGAAGATGTATCAGGTATCACCACCCCTCCGGGTAGAGAACAGGACCCTCTGGATGCCTTAAAGGGTCTATTGATAGAATATTCAGATGAAACCGTTGATTCCGTCGAACTGGTCAGATCTGTACGAGGGAAGTGATGGAAGCGAAGCGAGTGTACCTCGACAGCTCCATATGGATCTCTCATATTCTCCAGGAGAAACGGAATAACAGAGCACAAACGGTTCAGCAGCTGTTCCATCAGATCGAGGAGGACGAAGGAGTAATCCTCATCTCTCACCTTGTTTTGCTGGAGGTGCTTGAAGTCATCCGGAAGCGGATAACCGAAAACGAGCCATACACGGATCTGGGCGACGATAAAAAGAAGGAGATCACGGATAAGGTTCAGGAAAAGACGAATCTCTTCCTTAAAGTCCTCTCCCGGCTTATAAGAGAGCATAGAGTTGCACTGATCGATTCTCAAAAGCCTGTAGACCAGTGGTTCAAGGCGACGTATTCGATATTTGTTTCCTCCTCGGGTGACATTTCTGCCCATAACTATTATCCTGACGGCAGGAGAAGAGCACTGCCGAAGTATCAGTACAGGGGCGTCGGGCACTATGACATTCAGCACGCACTTACCGCACAAGAGTTCTCTGCCGGAGATCTGCACACGTTTGATCAAGGGTTTGTCGAGTTAGAAGGTCATCAAGAATTTGAGGGCATGAACTTCTTGATCCATAGGTAGCGAGGTCTCCTCCCGGCGGAAGCGGTACCTCCGGCCCAAACTATTCTCTCACTTAGGGAATAGCTGCACCCCCAGCTTCTTTTCAAGGTTGCGTACCTTCTTTGGGACCTCGGTGATCTGGTCGAACCCCTCA
>MPOY01000179.1 GCA_001896715.1 Methanoculleus sp. EBM-46 | reverse complement strand
CCCTTCTTTGTGCTGTTGAAGGTCCCGGCAAAGACGTACTCGGACGCTGTCGTCTGGATGACCGACGCCGCCCGGTCGCCCGGGTTCCTGCCCCCGATCGTCAGGTCGCCCTCGACGGCCCCCTCGCCGTCGAGCTTCACGATCCAGGCGTCGTTATCGAGCGGAGACTCTCCGGTCCTGCCGGCAAAGAGGTATCCGCCGTCGCGAGTGGCGATGATCGATTCGGCCGACTCGTTCTCATCCGCGTTCCCGTAGGTCCAGTTCCAGGCGACCTTCCCGTCCGGTCTCATCCTGACGACCAGGGCATCGTCGTCCGTCCTTCCGGAAGCAGTCCTGCTCATGTAACTCCCTGCAAAGACAAAACCTCCGTCCGGCGCAAGGACGATCGACCGGGCAGTATCGTTCTCCGCGCCGCCGAAGGTCACGTTCCAGGTCTCGTTCCCGGACGAGTCGATCTTCTGGACGAACGCATCGGCCGCAAACGCTCCAAACGACTCCGTACTCCCCGCAATACCGATATCACCGGACGGTGCCGCGACGACCGCGTACGCCGTATCGTTCAGCCCCGGTTCTCCGAAGGTACGGCTCCACTCCTCCGACCCGGAACGGTTGAGCTTGATCACCAGCGCATCGGTATCCGGCTCTCCCCAGAATGCCGTTTTTCCGGCAACGATGTAACCCCTGTCCGCCGTCTCGGCGACCGCGTATGCCGTGGCGTTGTCCTCAGGCCCGCCGAACGTCTCGTTCCATATGATATCGCCCGTCGGGCTGAACTTCACGACCAGAACATCGGTATCTCTTCGGTCTTCTCCCATTATGTAGGTGAACGCCCCCACGAAGAGGTAGTTCCCGTCCGATGTGTTGATCACCGATCGGGCCGTATCCATACCGCGATCACCGTAAGTCCTGTTCCACCGTTCGTCGCCCGAACGGGAGAGATCGACCACCCAGGCGTCTGCTTCTCCGGCGCCGAACGATTCGGTCTCGCCGGAAAAGACGTATCCCCTATCTCCCGGAATCTGGATGATCGAGTATGCTGAATCGTTCGCACCAGGTTTGCCGTAGGTCTTATTCCATACAACGGAGAGGTCCACCGTGGCGGCACCGGCGACGGTCGCCAGTGCGCAGGTTAACAGTATGAAAGCCAGAATGCTCTCTCTTCTCATCTCCTCAACTCCTCAAGCAGTCCTTTCCCGCAGGAAGGTGCTCCGGAGCGATGAGATCCTTGAGGCGTTTTACGTTCCGCCGGGTGAAGGGAAGAGATGACCGTGGTAGATCGTGTGGCACTTTTCGGGATGATATGCTAATGCCCGAACAAGATTTACCGCCAGCCGGCCTTCTGCGAATCAGCGATGGAGTAGTCGATGCACCCTCGATCTGCGTCGAGAGCACAATATCTGTAATAATATATTAATTTCTCCATATACTCGGATGAACCTGAGGCGATCTCCACCTCGCCGGATATCCTGCCGTCACTTCCCCTTCCGGGTAGTCCTGTGCCAGTGGAGCGGGGTCAGGCCCGGTACAGCGGTGGGAAACGTCCCTTCAGCCGCGCGTCGGACGTCTTCGATCGAGTAGAATGCTTTGGGATTGAACTCATGGATGGCCTTCTCCACATCCTTGATGTTCTTCCTCTTGATCACCGAGAAGATGACTTTGCCGGGGCCCTGTTTTCCCTGGGCGTCGAGCACCGTCACCCCGTAGCCGGCACCGCGGAGGTAATCGATGAGGTTCGTTGCATCCCGCTGGGTGATGACCCGGATGAGGGCAAGCCCCATCGCCAGCCTCTCCTCGACGAGCATCCCGACGTAGTTTCCGGTCGCAAACCCGGCCGCATAGGCAAAGTAGTTGAGCGGGTTCGTGAGGTTCTGAAAGATCTGGCCGACGGCAATGATCCAGATGAAGACCTCGAAGAACCCGAGGACCGGGGCGACCATCTTCATCCCCCGCGAGACGAAGATGATCCGCATCGTCCCGATAGTGACGTCGCAGATCCGCGCAAAGAAGATAAACGCCGGGACTATGACCAGGGATAAGACCTCCGGGTCGATACCCGGGACGGTACCGAGCATGGATCATTGTTGATGAACGAGAAATATAATTCTATCCATATGTAAATACATACCGT
>MPOY01000650.1 GCA_001896715.1 Methanoculleus sp. EBM-46 | reverse complement strand
GAACACCGCATCGAGGCGATGTGCGGGGGCGCTCGTATCAGGCCGTCCGGCCCGGGGGCGGGCCCTCCCTCCTGCACTCCTCCGTATCCCCGATCAGCCCGTCCCGCAGGGTGACGACCCGGCAGAAGTACTCCTTGTGCCACTCCTCGTGCGAGACCATCACGATCGTCTGGTCGAGGTCCTCGTTTAACCGCGCGAAAAGGTCGAGGATGCTCTTTGACGCCTGGCTGTCGAGGTTCGCACAGGGTTCGTCGGCAAGGAGGATGCTCGGGTTGTTCACGAGCGCCCGGGCGATCGCCACCCGCTGCTGCTCCCCGCCCGAGAGCTCGCTCTGCCGATGGTTCGTCCGGCCGGCAAGACCCACCCGCTCGAGTATCGCAGTGCTCTTCCTGAGGTACTCCTCCTCCGGATCCCCCCTGACGAGCGATGTTAAGTAGACGTTCTCAAGCGCCGTGAGCTCCCCGATGAGGGCGTAGTCCTGGAAGACGTAGCCAAGCCGGTTCAACCGGAAGAGGGTTCGCCGGTGGTCGGAGAGGGCAAGGACATCGGTTCCGTCGATCGTGACCCTGCCGGAGGTGGGACGATCGAGGAGCCCGAGGATATGGAGAAGGGTCGATTTGCCGCTGCCGCTCGCTCCCATGATACCGACGAACTCGCCTTTCCCAACCTCAAGCGAGACGCCGCGGAGGGCCTGGACCTCCACCCTGCCCATGGCGTAGACCCGGATGAGATTCTCTGCGACGATCACGGTTCACCCCCTGATAGCGGTGAGGATATCCTCGTTGGCAACCCGCCAGGCCGGGATATAACCGGCAGCCACCGAGACCGCAAAGAGGCTTGCAACGCTCTGGATGACGGCCGACGCCTCCACGTCGGGGGAGACCGGACCGCCGGGGAAGGCGAGCGGATAGGCAGTCAGGTAGATCGTCAAACCGGCGGTGAGAGCTATCCCGGCCAGTGTCCCGACGGCGGTGATGAAGAGCACCTGGAGGATGTAGGAGTTGACGATGACGCCCTGGCTGATGCCGATCGCCTTCAGTATACCGATCTGCCGCCGCCGGTTCACGGTGTTGATGAAGATCACGATGAAGACGACGACGACGGCAATGATCAGGCTGACGAGTGCCGATATAGCGGTGATGATGTCGAAACTCTGGATCGCCTGGTTGACAAACCCCCCCGACTTCTCCTGGTAGGTCCAGATATCTTCCTGGATACCGTAGGAGAGGAGTTCTGTCTTGTATTCCGCCTCCCTGCCGTTGACATCGGTCTTCACCAGAAT
>MPOY01000648.1 GCA_001896715.1 Methanoculleus sp. EBM-46 | reverse complement strand
GTCCAGTGCCGGTGGTGGGGCACTTCGAGGTCGTAGTAGGTCATCCATTGGTCTGCCCACACGAGCTTTTCAAGTTTCATCTTTACGAACCATCGTCGTTTGAGACTGCCGGTGCGGGCGAGGCGGCCGGCGTCATACTCCCCTTGTTCCGACCTTCCGCTCCGGCAATCCCACGCTCATGCCCTTGACTTTAGTCGGGGGTAGTTGACAATGTTACCAACCCCCGTCTTCCGATCGCCGTCCACCCCAGGAGGCACACCACCCCGACTGCCACGTTGATCGCCCCGAGACTGAAGACGAGGTTCCCTCCGTTGAGGAAGACAAGAACCATCCCGGCACTGCCGAAGACGAGACCCGAGCAGTTGATCAGGGCGGATGCGGAGCCGGTATCCTCCTTCTGCTGGTCGAGCATCAGGAACGCACCCAAAGGCCGCACGGAGCTCCCCATCAACGAGGCCGGGAAGAGGGCGAGGGCGAAGATAAGCGGCCCCATGTTCCCGAAGAAGCAGACGAGCAGGCCGCCGCCGATCACGGCAGTAAAGCCGGACGTGACGATCGTCCTGCGGGAGATATGCCGGGAGAGCCAGAGGTAGAGGAGCGGGCCGGCTATCAGGCCGACGGCGTTGAGGGCGAAGTAGAAACTGTACGACTGCTCCGAGAGCCCGAATTCCTCCTGATAGATGTACGACGAGGCGGAGACGAACGCGAGCGATGCAGCACTCACGAGCGAGAAGACGATGAGGAGCGAAGTGAAATTGGGGTTTTTGAGCACCGTCCCGAGTCGGCGGATGGATTGCGCTACGGTGCCGGTATACCGCGAGGGTATGGTCTCCTGGAGGAGGAGGCCGCCGATCATCGAGACAGCCCCGATTAGGGCAAGCACCGCGAAGAGGCCCCGCCACGATGTGTAGGGGAGCATGAATGCCCCGAGGATCGGGGCAACGGCGGGCGAGATGACGACCATCGACTGGACGAGCGCAAGGACCGATTCTCTCTTTCGCCCGTCGTAGACGTCCTTGACCATCGCGGTCGCGACCGCAGCAGCAGCACTCCCCCCGACCGCCTGGGGGATGCGGAAGGCGATCAGGTGCCATATCGCGAGTGATGCGGCGCAGCCTGCACTTGCGGCGATATAGAGCGCAAGTCCGACCAGAAGCACCGGCCGGCGACCGTATTTATCGGAGAGCGACCCCCAGAAGAGCAATCCGAGACTGAAGAAGAGGAAGAAGAGGATCAGGGTGAGGTTCGTGAGGCTCGCGGAGACGCCGAAGTAGTCGCCCATGCCGGGAAGGGCGGGAAGATAGAGATCGGTCGAGAGCGGGACGAAGGCGGAGAGCAGTGCGATGAGGACGATAAGGCCGCGATCCCCGAGATACTTCTGAGTTTTCCGGGTGCCGTCGGGGGAGCAGCGCATGGTATCGACTCTATCTCAGTACAGAAATTGAGATGCATACTATATACGGGTTGCGTAACGGAGCAGTGCATGGTATCGACTCTATCTCAGTACAGGAGCGGGCGCTTGCCCTTAGAACAGTATGCTGCTAAGGGGATTCGAACCCCTGTCGTCGGCGTGAAAGGCCGACATGATTGGCCTCTACACTATAGCAGCATGCACAGTGTTGCCATATCGTTTCGATGCCAGAAGATAAAAAAGTTGTGCCGGAGAATCCGGGGCGAATGGCCCCTCTCCTCACTTGTAAACCGGCGCCCCTTCCTTCTGGGTGACCGTCTTGAAGGCCGCCATCAGCTGACGGGTGACCGGGCCGGGCTTGCCGTTCCCGATGACGCGCCCGTCGATCTCGCGGATGGGCGCGACCTCCGCCGCGGTCCCGGTGACGAAGACCTCGTCCGCCGTATAGAGGTCGTAATAGCCCAGGTTCCGCTCGAGCAGGGTGATCCCCATCGATGCCGCGATCTCGAGGGCAACCGTCCGCGTGATGCCGCGCAGGTTGTTCAGCGTCGGCGGAGTGATGATGGCCCCGTTCTTGACGACGAATATGTTGTCCCCCGAGCCCTCGGATATGTAGCCGTTGGTGTCGAAGAAGATCGCCTCGTCCACGCCGCGGTAGTTCGCCTCGATCTTCGCGAGGATGTTGTTGAGGTAGTTGAGGCTCTTCACGTTCGGCGGCATAGCCTCCGGCGGGGTGCGCCTGACCGAGACGCAGACCGCCCGGAGCCCCTTCTCGTAGAGGTCGCCGTACATCGCGCCCCATGAGACGGCGATGACGATGACCGTCGGCTTCGCGCACTTCCGGGGATCGAGGCCGAGGTCGCCCTTCCCCCGGGTCACGATCGGACGGATGTAGGCGTCCTTTAAGTTGTTCTTCCGCAGCGTCTCCTTGATCGCCTCGGCCATCTCCTCCCTCGTGATCGGGACGGCAAGATCGATCGTCTTGGCCGAGTCGTAGAGCCGTGCGAGGTGCTCGTCGAGACGGAAGACCCTTCCGTTGTAGGCGCGGATCCCCTCGAAAACGCCGTCGCCGTAGAGGAGGCCGTGATCGAAGACCGAGACCTTCGCCTCCTCCTCCGGGACGTATCTGCCGTCAAGGTAGATAATCATAAGAACAGTATGAGACCGGGGCGTTTGTATGTCTTGCGCTTCATGATCCCGGCGGCACGACCTCTCCCCCCGGGAATGCCGGCGCCTCCTCTCAGCCCCGGCAGCCCGCCACAAAGTTTGCGAACATCCCCCGGCTCGTCACCGGGTGGAGGTGCGTGTAGCTCCCGATCGTCCGGTCCCGGATCGCACCGTCAAGCCCGTCGCGGATCCCGCCCCCCCGTGTCAGCCGGTAGGCGTAGCGCGTCTCCGGCGCGAGGCGGACGCTGCTGTAGTGGAACTCGTGACCCTTGAACGCCGCCGCCCCCATGGGGTTCTCGCCCGCGCTCGTCCCCACGACGTAGCCGAGCATCCGCTTCTCCGGCATCCGGGCCTCGCCGGCAAAGACCCCGGCAAGGTCGTAGGTCTCCTCCCTCTTCGAGGCTGTAAAGCCGGGGGCGAGCACCATCCTCTCCGTGAGGTAGACGAGCCCCCCGCACTCCGCGTAGACCGGGATGCCGTTTCGTGAAGCCTCCCTGAGCCCCTCCCGCACCGCGGTGTTCGCCTCCAGCTCCGGCCCAAAGACCTCCGGGGATCCGCCGCCGATGATGTAGCCGTCAGCCTCCGGCAGCCGGCCATGGACCGGGGAGAATGGAACCACCTCTGCCCCACAGGACGCGAGCACGTCGAAGAGGTCGGCGTAGTAGAAGTTGAACGCCTCGTCGAGGGCGACGCCGATTCGGACATCCGGGTCGACTACCGCGTAGATGGGGTCCTCCGGGGTCGGTGCTCTCCCCTCCCGTGCGAGCGAGAGCAGCGCATCGATATCGACGTGCTCGCCGATCATCTGCTTCACCGCCTCGATACGTGCGAGGAACTCCCCGTGCTCCTGGCCTTCCCGGTAGGGGACGAGGCCGAGATGGCGCATGGCAAGTTCCATATCCGCCGTCCGGGGGATGACCCCGACGACGGGGATGCCGCAGTAGTGCTCGATCGCCCTGACCGCCTTCTCCCTGTGGCGGGCGCCGGTCACCTGGTTCAGGATGACCCCCCGGATGGCGACGTCCGGGTCGAAAGCCTGGAAACCTTTCACGATAGCCGCCGCGCTCCGGGTGATGCTCCGGGCGTTGACGACCAGGACGACCGGCAGGTCGAGTTGTTTCGCTATCGCGGCCGTGCTCCCGAGGTCGGTGAGCGCCTCCGCGCCCTCGAAGAGCCCCCTGACCCCTTCGACGACGGCGACGTCCGCTCCCCGGCACCCGTGCGCAAAGACCGCCCGGACCTCGGCCGGGCTCATCACGTAGCCGTCCAGGTTCCGGCAGGGCCGGCCCGTCACGCCGGTGAGGTAGGACGGGTCGATGTAGTCCATCCCCACCTTGAATGTCTGGACGGCCCGCGTTGCCGAGAGGAGGGCAGAGAGCGCAAGGGTGATGCTCGTCTTCCCGCTCCCGGATCGGTCGCCGGCGACGAGGAAGGACTTCATCGCATGCTCCGGAGGACCGCCCCGAACTCGCTTGCGACGATCTCGCGGACGCCGAGGGTCTTTGGGTGCAGGTCGATCTCGACCATGACGTGCCGGTGCCCCATGTCGCGGAGCGGCTCCACCTGCCGCGGCCCGTTCGTGATCGAGAAGACCTCGATCCCTTCCGTGTACTCCGGCGGGACGGCGTGCGGCACGCCGACCATGAGGGCGAAGTCGGGTTTCATCTCGCGAAGCCGCTCCCCGATCGCATCCCCGTTTGCCCCGTACTCGTCGAGCGCCCCGAGGAGTTCGGGGTCGACTCCCCGCTCCCGCATGCCGGCGAGGATCCGTGCGGCGTCATTGCGGACCTTCGGGAGGCCCCGGTCTTCGAGGTTCGCAACGTAGGTGATCGCGGCGTCCGGACAGGTGTCGTGGAGGGCGACGAGCTCGTCGGCGAACATATACGCGGTCTCTTTCTTCGCGTTCATGACCGCGACCCCTATGGCGCCGGAGTCGGCGAGGTCCACGAGGCGCCGTGCCGCGACGTGCTTGAGGTCGCCGCGGGAGGGCTCGATATAGTGCCGGGACGCCGCCCCCCGGAGCCTCTCCACCTCGTTTGCCTTGCCGAGGAGGTAGCGCTGCCGCTCCAGCTCGGCGCCGCTGATCCAGCCGGCAGCCGCCGCCGGTTCAAGCGTCGCGAGCACCCCGTCGATGTTTTCGCGGAACCCGGCGTGGATATCCACGGCGATAGCGGGCACCCGGACGGCGGCATCATGGAGCGCGGACTGGAGATCTTCTCCTATGATCATCGCGACACACGTCCCGACGACCGCCATCCGCCGGGGCGTAAACTCTTTCTCCGCGTGGCGGAGGACCCGCACGAGGGGGTCGTGTCCGCCGAAGATGAACTCGTTGTCGGCAAGCGACGTCGTCAGCACCCGCATGCCGTCCTCCTCGAGAAGACGGGCGTGTTTGAACGAACAGCCTGACGGGCCGTGGAGGATCGCCACGTCCACCCCCAGGTCGCGGGCGGTATAGAGCGCCGCTACAATGGAACTCGGTCTTGGTTGAATGTAATCCATGGTCATCTCCACGTCTTTACCGCGAGGACGATCGCGCCCGCAGGGGTGATCCGCCGGGCGGCATCGAGCCCCGCTTCGAGCGAGAGTGCCGTGTGCTCCTCACCGGCCGCACTCCACGCCTCCCCGACGTAAACGACTCCCGTCGGGCTGACGGCCGATACCGCCCGCCGGACATCCTCCGGGGAGAACCCCTCGCAGACGGCCCGCGCCTCCTCGCCGATGACGAGCGTCAGGGCGCCGTTCCCGGTGAGTTCCCGCGCATAACGGGCGGCTTCAATAACGGTGGCCGCATTCGTTCCGCTGTTGGCGTCGTCCACGATCATACGATCCCCTTCTCGCCGGGCCGCCATACGGCCGGAAAGAGCGGTAAACTCCGCGAGAGGGGCGGGATCGATGCCAAGCACGCAGGCCGTCGCGGTTGCAAGCGCAAACGCCGTCCGGTAGCCGGAGAGGGTGCAGAGCGGGTTTGTGAAAGTGCCGGCAATCCCGCGCCCGGCATACCGGCAGACCGGACCCTCGAAGGAGACCATCCCGTCGGCGGCGACCGCCGACCGCGGGAGGTCGATCCTCTCCGGGACCACGATCGTCCGCGCCCGGGTGATCAGCCGGCATTTCTCGGCGATCGCGCTCTTCTTCCCCGCCGCGATCGGGTAATCGTCCGTTGATGTCAGCACCGCCACATCCCCGGCCCCCGTGACGCCGAGCGACTCCTCCGCGACCAGCCAGCCTCCGGTGCGCCAGGCCTCGTGCGCCGCCGACAGCAGGGAGGCGGGCGTGATGCTCTTCTTCCAGAGGATCTTTCGTTCCGGATAGCGGTAGGTCCCGGTCGACGTGTGCAGGATGCCCGGGCCCGGCAGCAGCGAAGCGAGCGCGTGCGCCGTGGTGGTCTTGCCCCGTGCACCGGTGATCTCGATGAACGGGCGGGGAGGATGGGCCCTGAGGACCCACCCCACCATCTCGTGGTGGGAGACCGCGTACCCGTGCTGCCGGAGGAGAGGATGGTCCGGGTCGAGGTGGACCGGTGCGGTGACGAGGTCGTAGGTGCGGGCGAGCGCCTCCGCTACAGGAATGCCGGCCTTTCCGCGGTAGACATCCACCTCATCCGCCTCGTGGCCGGCCTCCCGGAGCGCCACGGCAAGTTCTGCCCCGCCGTGGATGGTATCCAGCACCAGGATCCGCATAGCCTCAGGGCTTCAGTTCGGCGATCGCATCGGATGCGTTCTTCAGCATCAGCTCGGCAAGGAGCGGGTCGCTCCCGATGGGGTTTGCGTAGACGAGCGGCACCGTCTTCCCGTTCAGCTGGAATTCGCCTGTTCTTACCCCGGGAGCAAGACCGAGGAGCCTGGGTATATCCTGCTCGATGTGGATGCCTCGTGCGAGGAAGAGCGGGACGACGACCAGCATATCGATATCCTCTCTCCGGAACGCCGCAAGCTGCTCCTCGACCGTCGGCGTGTTGATGCTCATGAAACCGGGTTTGACGAGATACTCGTCGGTCTTCCCGGCGATGATCGTCGCGGTGGTCTCGATCAGTTCCTTGTTGTAGGGGAGCTTGCTGCCATGCCCGACCAGTAACATTCCCTTCATACTCATATGTTACAGGGTACTACGATACTATATTAAAATAATTACTGATTGTTCGTAAGGGTCCGGCCCGGTATCGCGGCGATGCCGGGCTTCGGATGGATCGTCGCCCCCGATATCTGCCGGCCTTTTGTACGCCGGAACGCCGGAAGGCCCTGTTATCGCCCGGGCCGGAGCGCGCCCGGTATACGGGCCTCCCGTGCGCCGGGTGCCGACCGGTCCCTGACCCGATACAAATCAATATCCCCTCATACCGACAACGAATAGAGAAGCATGATGGAAGCTTATGATCGTTTTGAGCTCCTCATAAACGATCGGATCGTAAAAACACCGGTGGCAATAGCATCCATGGCCGGAGTAGTGGATGCGGGTTACGTTCTTGAGAGGGCGGCTCACGTGGGGGCCGCCTTCATCGGCGGCTATTCCATCGACGGCCCCACCCTTGATGCAAGCCGGCGGATGGCAGCGGAGGGCCGAAAAGAGTTCCTGTACGACGACCCCCTGGACGCCCTGGCTAAAGAGATCGATGCCCTGAAGGGAAGCGACGTCATCACGGGCGTCAACCTCCGCGGGAGCACGCCGGCCGCGTACGTCGATGTCGCCCGCGCGTTTGAGGACCGCGTGGTCTACGAGATCGATGCCCACTGCCGGCAGCCGGCGATGCTTGAGGCCGGGTGCGGCGAATACCTTCTCAAACACCCCTCGAAACTCACCGAGATCATCCGCGCCTTGAAGTCGGCGAACGTGACCGTATCGGTCAAGATCCGGGCCGGCGTCGCCGCCGACGACCGCGACCTCGCCCGCGCTATCTGGAAGGCGGGAGCCGATATACTCCACGCGGACCTGATGGACTACGGCTACGCCAGGGTCCGCCAGATCCGCAACGCCTCCCCCCTGATGCTGATCGCGAACAACTCCCTCAACACCTTCGAGAAGGCGATGGATGCCTTCTCTCACGGGGCGGACCTCGTCTCGCTTGCCCGGCGCTCCGACCCCTGGACGCTTGCCGGCCTCGATGCCGCCATCACCCGGTATGCCGACGAAGGCGGCTGGTACAACGCCCCGAAACAGCTCTGCCGCGGCGGCGACATCAGGGCGCTCACCTTCTGCTGCATGCCGGTGAAGGCCTGCCCCCTCATACCGACCCTCGAGAAGATCGGGCTCTCCCGGAACGAGTACCTCAAGCTCAAGCAGGAGGCGGTGAAGGGCACCCCGCTCGACGACGGGAAGGGCACCTGTTTTGGGGGCCTTGCCTGGTGCTGCAAGATCAGTTCCCCCTGCATGTTCCGGAACATGACGCTTGAGCAGAAAGGCCTCTCGGCGCAGGAGTACATGCGGTGCAAGCACCGCCTGTCCGAGAAGATCCTGCACAGGCTGTTCGATGAAGAAGAGACCGCCGATGAACCGAGCTGAACGGGCGCAGATGGCCATGATGCTCGAGGTCTCGGCCTACCCGAAACCCGGGAACGTGGACCGGTGCCACGACTACGCCGACACGCGCCTCGAGCACTTTCTCGCCTCGACCATCCTTGTCCGGCCTGTTTTTGATGCGGCTGAGAGGCCGGGCGGCCGGGTCGGGAGCCTTATCCGCGAAGCGGTCATGCGGACGAACGGCCATTCCGGGGGAAACACCCATTTCGGGGCGTTCATCCTGCTCATTCCCCTGATCCTCGGGGGCGATATCGAGGGAGCGCGGAGGGTTGTCGCCGGGACCGATGTGGCGGATGCGATCGAGTTTTACGCGGCCTTCGGCCTCACGGAGGTCCGGGTGGGGGAGAGCGCCGACCTGGATGTGAACGATCCGGCCTCCGTTGCCGCGATACGGGAGCGGGGGATGACGCTTCTCGATATCATGGCCTATTCGGCGGACCGGGATATGGTCGCACGGGAGTGGACGAACGGGTTTTCCCTGACCCGGCGGTCTGCGGACCTCCTCCATGCGCACGGCCCCGGCCGCGAGGGGATCGTCGCGGCGTTCCTCGATCTCCTCGCATCCGAACCGGATACCTTCATAGCAAAGAAGCACGGGGCGGCGGTCGCGGAGAGGACGATGCGGTGCGCCGCGGAGGTGCGCCGCGGAGAGCGCGACCTGGCCCCGTTCGACGCGGAGTGTGTCGAGGCCGGCATCAACCCGGGCTCTATCGCCGATATCACCATAGCCGGGATATACGTGGCCCTCGGGGAGGGGTGGCAGTGGGACTCCTGACCGAGGGGATCAACGAGGTGATCGCGACCACCGAGGGGAACGCCGCCCCCATGGGTATCATCAACCGGAACGGCGCCCTGCACATGGTCCTCTTCCGGGGGAGCCATACCGCCGGGAACATCGTGCGGGACCGCTGGGTGGTGGCGAACTTCATCTTCGATCCGGTCCTCTACGTCCGGACGGCGTTTGACGATCTGCCCGCCGATGCCTTCATCCGCGAGGAGGCCGGCGGGACGGCCGTCTGCCGCCTCCGCGACGCCGAGGCCTGGGCCGCGTTTGCCGCGGACGTGGAGCGGGCGGGCGACGAGGCGATCGTCGTCCGGCTCACCCCCTTGAAGGAGGAGGTGCTCGATCTCCGCCTGCACCCGGTGAACCGGGGGTTTGCAAGCATCGTCGACGCGACGGTCCATGCCACCCGCTACGTCGGGAACCGTGACCCGTGGCTCGGTCGGTTGATCGAGCACCATGCCGGCCTTGCCCGGAAATGCGGCGGGCCCCGGGAGTGGGAGGCGCTCGACCTCCTTCTGCGGTATATCGCCGATCCTGCCCGCGAGTGACGGGATAACGCCGCCTCTTACAGGCTGAGGGTGCCCGCTCGTCTCCTCCAGATTTCTATTTCGTTTTTTGCATAATAATCGATATATACCATGACGTGCCACGAAGGGTGCTTGCAGGGAGGTACCGGCAATGGCGAAGATCTTTGATATGTTGAAGAACGACGGGAGGTTTGGCCGGCTCGTCGATATCATCCAGACGCTTGGGGAGGAGAAGAAGTTGGAGGGCGAGGGGCCGATGACGTTCTTTGCCCCGGTCGACTCGGCGTGGGATGCGATCCCCGAATCGAACCGGAGGATGATTCTAAACGACAAACAGATGCTCTCGCACCTCATCGACTTCTTCACGATAGGCGGGCACAGGTGCACGCTTGAAGCGCTGCTTGCAAGGAACGTCGTGCAGACCGTCGAAGGAAACGTCATCGCGGTCCGGAAGACCGAGCGGGGCACCCAGGTCGACGAGGCCGTCGTGCTTGAGGGGAATATGGAGGCGGAGAACGGCATCGTCCACGTCCTGGACAGCGTCCCCTTTGCGACGCTCTGGCAGGCGTTCGAGGCGTACGCGGCGGGGTAGTCCCGGGCGGGATCCCCCGCCGTCACCCGGAACGTAGAGGGGAGGATCATCATGAAGAGCATACTTGAGACTGCACGGGAAGACAGCCGGTTGAGCACCTCCATACGGATGATAGAGGCCAGCGGGCTCTCGGAGGCACTCCGGAAAGAGGGAGAGTTGACGGCCTTTATACCGACGAACGAGGCGTTCTCCGCCTTTCCCGGGGAGGTGCTGGACGCTATCGCAGAAGACCGGGGAAAGCTTGCCGGCATGATCGGCTACCACGTGGTCCGGGGCAAACTCACTGCACACGAGCTTGCGCGGATGGAGGCCATCAGGACCCTGCAGGGGGACCACCTGGACATAACGGGGCCCCCGATGGCGGTGCGCCTGAACGATGCGACCGTCATCGTATCCGACGTCAGGTGCACGAACGGGATCTACCATATCATCGATCGGGTGCTCCTGCCGCGTGCGGTCGAGGCGCGGGTGAAGAAGACGATATGAAGAGCATCCTTGCGACCCTGCTGGATTCGGGCTCGTTTGCCGTCCTCCTCGACCTCGTGCAGGCAGCCGCCATGGAGGAGCGGTTGAGCACAAAAGGGCCCTACACGCTCTTTGCCCCGGACGATGGCGCCTTTGGGGCGGTGCCGGAGCAGGAACTCGACGCTCTTCGGGAGGATACCGCCCGGCTCGCCGGGGTGCTCAACCATCATATCGTCCCCGGGGTGCACTCCATGCTCGACCTCCTCGGTATACGGGTTCTCCGGTCGCTTGAGGGGGGCGACCTGACCGTGGAGGTGACCCGGGAGGGGGTGCTGGTCAACAACGTCCCGATCGTGGAGTCGGATGCGTGGTGCACGAACGGCATCTGCCACGCAGTCTCCGCGCTCCTCCTTCCTCCCGGCGCCCGGAAGGTTGCTGCGTAGCGGGCCGGGCGGGTGAACCCCGGGGAGAGGATATGAAGGCCGGGTGTCTCAGGCCGGGCCGGCCGTGCGGGGTCTCTCCCCCCC
>MPOY01000057.1 GCA_001896715.1 Methanoculleus sp. EBM-46 | reverse complement strand
GCGGTGGTCGGGTCGCCGGACCTCATCCGGGGGATGGTCGTCAAGGCGTTTCTCGTGCTAAAGCCCGGTTACCAGCCATCCGAGTCGCTGGTCAGGGAGATCCAGGCTCACGTCCGGAACACCACCGCCCCGTACAAATACCCGCGATCGATCGAGTTTGTCCCGGAGCTCCCAAAGACCATATCCGGAAAGATTCAGCGCAATATCCTGCGGGACCAGGAACTGCTCAAGAACGCAAACGGGAACTGATCCTCTCCTCTTTTTTTACCGCACGGGGCGATCCGGCGTGAGGCCGCCACGTGGGGTGGAGATCGGGCCTATCCCCTCCCCGTTGCCTCTCGCTCCTTAAACCTGTACTTCTCGTCGATCCCGCCCCGGCCGGCCTTCGCCAGCAGGCTACCCGGATACCTCGCCGGCCGCCCCCACCCCGCCCGCGCCTTCGCCGGTAGGCTACCCATGCACTTCTGCCGGCGCCCCCACCCCGCCCGCGCCTGCGGCGCTCCTCCCCCGCCCCACGTCGAATAGGGAGAGGGTGTTACCACCCTCCCCCCTTCCAGGAACCGTACGTGCGCCTTTCAGCGCATACGGCTCGCGCATTTCACTACCCCGCTAAGGGGCGGCGACACAAAAGAGTTGCTTTGGTCTCGTTTCCGTGGTATCGTTTGATTTAGGCGTTCTCGTCTCTCCAGGAAATATTTCCTATCGAGATATGGGTTTGCAGTTAGTTTGGGGAATGAGTGTCTCCAGATGCTCGTGTCCGAGAAGTTCAAGAGTTTGCTCTTCTCTGTCTGGAATACCCATCTTCTCCCTCCCTCTGGTTGCCAGTACCTGCTCGCGATCCACCTGTACCCTTTATTAGGGTGTCGATGCTTTCCCCATCGCCACAACACCTTCCAGATGTAGTGTTCCAGTTTTGTGAATGTCTCTGCAGCAACATTGTGGCGGTGGTAGTTTGCCCAGCCTCGTATGATCGGGTTCAGGGTCTTGATCAGATCGTCCTGTGCCCAGGCGCGCGCTTTCTTTACCACTGTCCTGATCTTCTCCATAATCGCTTCTATCGATTTCCGGGATGGTTGAACGAGCAGTTTTCCCTTGAATTTTCGGAAATTGTAGCCCAGAAAATCAAACCCGTCGTCGATGTGGGTGATTACGGTCTTCTCCTGTGACAGTTCGAGGCCTCTCCCGGCAAGAAACTCCTGGATGCTCTCTCTGGCTTCTTCCGCGATCTCCTTTGTTGGAGCCGTGACGAGAAAATCGTCAGCGTATCGGATGAAGTAGACTTTCATCCTCGGGAATTTTGTTGTCAGCATCCCTTCAATTCCATCCAGTGTCATGTTGGCAAGGATGGGCGAGATGATGCCTCCTTGGGGTGTGCCCCGTTCTGTCGGGAAAAGGTTTTTCTCAAAGATATATCCCGCTTTGAGGAATTGAGCAAGTATTGACCGGTCTATGGGGATGTTCTCCATGAGCCAATCGTGGGCAATGTTATCGAAACAGCCTTTAATATCTCCTTCCAGAATCCACTGAGCTGAACCCTTTTTTGCTAAGCATGCAAACGCATACTCCGATGCGTCCTGTGCCGAGCGAAAGAGTCTGAACCCAAATGACCGGGCATCGGCAGTTGTCTCTGCTATTGGTTGAAGAGCCAGAGCATAGAGAGCTTGCATTGCACGGTCATACATGGTTGGAATTGAGATCGGGCGTTTCGTCGCCTTTCCCGGCTTTGGGATGTAGATGCGACGAAGTGGTTGTGCGTGGTACTGGTTGTCCGTGAGACTCAGGACTGCGCGCATCTTGGCGGATGCGGAGATCCAGAGTACCCCATCAACTCCGGGGGTTCGTTTGCCTTTGTTTTGTGTGACGATCCGCACCGCGAGTAGTTTCGCGGTGTGGGAATGCGTCAGGAGATACCTCAGACGTTTGACCAGATTCCATTTTCCTTCTTGTGTTGCCTTTGCAATCCGGGTTTGTAGCCTGTTAACTTCCGAACTCACGTTATCCCAGTCAATGGCGTTCCATTGCCGGGCGAGCTCCTTGTCAGTATGCTTCTCACCTTGCG
>MPOY01000050.1 GCA_001896715.1 Methanoculleus sp. EBM-46 | reverse complement strand
TTTAAATACAATTAATTCAGAGAAGATTGCTTAGGTACTCGATGATTGGTAACGGCAGAGAGTCCCACCGTTGCACGCACGTGCAGAACGCATTCTTCTTTATATTTAGGTAGGGAACCGGCCTTTTTGCCGAGTTCCCGTGTAATGTAACGGTTTTTCCCGTTACCGGCAGGTGGTTCGTTATGTTTGGCATTCCTGATCCTTCAATCTGGATCGGATATCTGCTTGCGCTTGGCTTCACGCTCGCATGCATGGGGTATGGCCTGTTGAACTGGAACAACGGAATGGAGGAGGAACAGGATGGCAGTTGATACCGGGCTCTTCATAGCAATAACGCTAATCTATCTCGTCGCCGTCATCGGTCTCGGTTACCTCGGTTACCGCCGGACAAAAGGGGACGACGACTACATGGTCGCCGGCAGGAGTGTGCATCCTGTCGTTCTCGCCCTCTCCTATGGAGCAACCTTCATCAGCACGTCCGCCATCATCGGTTTCGGGGGGGTTGCAGCACAGCTCGGCATGGGGATGATCTGGCTGACCGTCCTGAACATCGGGCTCGGTATATTCATAGCATTCGTTATATTTGGGAAAAAAACCCGCAAAATCGGGAGTAAACTCGGTGCCGTGACCTTCCCCGACCTGATGGGGAAGTGCTACCAGTCGCCGTTCATGCGGTACGCCGCAGGCCTCGTCATCGTCGTCGCCATGCCGCTGTATACGGCGGCAATCCTGATCGGCGGGGCGCAGTTCATCACGAGCACGCTGCAGATCCCCTACACCACCGCACTCATCGCGTTCGCCGCGATCGTCGCCCTCTACGTGGTGCTGGGCGGGCTCCTCGCCGTGATGTACACGGATGCGCTGCAGGGCGGGATCATGCTTATCGGGATGACCATCCTTCTCGTGCTCACCTACATCCAGCTCGGGGGCGTCATCGAGGCGCACACCGCCCTTGCAGCGATGTCGGACCTCGTCCCGCAGGGGCTCGCCGCCGGAGGGATGACCGGGTGGGCATCCATGCCGGCGCTTGGTTCATCGATCTGGCTCACCATGGTGACGACGCTCGTTCTCGGTGTGGGCATAGGGGTGCTCGCGCAGCCTCAACTTGTCGTCCGGTTCATGACCGTCAGGGACAGCAGGGCGCTGAACCGTGCGGTCCTTGTCGGCGGACCGTTCATCCTGATGATGACCGGGGTCGCTTTCACGGTCGGCGCGCTCACGAACGTCTACTTCTACAAGACCCAGGGCGTGATAGCTCTTGCAGCCGCCACCGAGGGCAACGTCGACACGATCATACCGAACTTCATCAACGCGTCGATGCCGGACCTCTTCGTCGTCATATTCATGCTGGCGCTCCTTGCCGCCGCGATGTCCACGCTCAGTTCCCTCTTCCATGTCATGGGGACGTCGCTTGGGTTTGACGTTATGCGGCGCACCGGTTCTAAAGGAGCATCGATGAGGCTGATCCAGGTGGCGACCGTCGTCATGATCGTCGCGAGCGTCGTCATCGCCTTCATCATGCCCGGCAGCATCATCGCGCGGGCGACGGCGATGTTCATGGGCCTCTGCGCATCGGCGTTCCTGCCGGCATACGCCCATGCGATGTACAGCAGCAGGCCGTCGCTCTTCGCCGCAAAGGTGAGCCTGATCATCGGAGCCGTGGTCTGGTTCCTCTGGACCGCATTTGTCCACATCAAGGAGTCGGCAACGCTCGGGCTCTCCAACCTCATCTTCGGTGTGCCGGCGATTCTTCCTGCACCCTGGCAGGATGTGGACCCTCTCGTCATCGCCCTCCCTCTCTCTCTGGCCGCGTTGATGGTCGGGCTGGTGCTCGACCGCCACCGGGTGTCCGTAGAGGAGGAGGGACCGACCGGGGCTGCCTGAGGGTTCCTTTCTCGCAAACCTTTTTTGGGCGGGA
>MPOY01000274.1 GCA_001896715.1 Methanoculleus sp. EBM-46 | reverse complement strand
GGATAGCGAGGGGAGCGGCGAGCCGTTTCACCGGGTCGCCCGGCACCGGGCGGTCCCGACGGCAAGGAAGGGAGACGCAGGAGAGGCTTAATGGAGGAGCTGGTCCAATCATTCATGTGGGATAGGCTGTTCGGGAGGAGAGGGCGATGTCTGGGGATCTGGTTGTTCAACTGCGGGAGATGATGGAGCTTCCTGCCGAAACCGAATGCATCGAGTTCAAGGAGGCAAAAGGCGATTACGGTTTCGATAGAATCGGCAAATATTTCTCAGCATTGAGTAATGAAGCCAACCTGCATGGAAAACCGGCGGGCTGGCTGATCTTCGGTGTCACCGACAGCCTGCCCAGAAAGATTGTCGGCTCAAATTACCGTCTTACCCCACCTGGTCTCGATCATCTCAAAGAAGAGATTGCGCAGCATACGAACCATCGTATAACGTTTATCGCCATCCACGCACTTACGGTCGATGAGAAACGGGTGGTGATGTTTGAGATTCCCCCCGCTCCCCGCGGCGTTCCGACCACATGGAAGGGTGTTGCATACGGTCGGAACCATGAATCTCTCGAACCTCTTGCCCTCTATGAGATTGAGGTGATACGCAGGCAGGCTCCTGTGGATGACTGGTCGGCGATGATCTGCGAGGGTGCCACTCTTGCGGATCTCGATCCCGAGGCGATCGCCTTTGCACGAGAGAAATACAAAGAGAAATTCAGGGAGAGACACCCGGATCGTGCAAAAGAGGTCGACGAATGGGATGACCTGACTTTCCTTGCGAAGGCGAAGGCATGCCACCAGGGTCGGATTACGAATACTGCGGTCCTTCTCCTCGGAAAGAGCGAGGCGGCGTCCCTCCTCTCACCTGCAATCGCGCATATCACCTGGGTTCTCAGGGATAAGGGCGAGATCGAGGTCGACTATGCCCATTTCGGCCCCCCGCTGATCCTTGCCGTCGATAGAGTTTTTAGCAAGATCCGAAACCTCACAGTCCGTTATATGTCAGGAGAGACGCTGTTCCCCCTTGAGGTGACGCAGTACGACTCCTGGGTGATCCGTGAAGCATTGCACAACTGTATTGCTCACCAGGACTACCGGCAATCTGCTCGCATTACCGTGACTGAGAGGCCGGATTCTCTGATGTTTACCAATCGCGGGGATTTCATTCCGGGAACTGTCCAGAGCGTGATCGAACGTGACATGCCGCCAGACTGGTATCGAAACCCCTTCCTTGCCGGCACAATGGTCGAATTGAAGATGATCGACACCATCGGCAGCGGGATCAAGCGGATGTTTCGAGTGCAGCGGGACCGCAACTTCCCGATGCCGGATTACGATCTCAACAAGGAAGGTGTGGTGCGGGTCACGATCCCCGGCCGGGTGATCGATGAACGGTATACCCGGATGCTGATCGAGCGGAAGGATCTTACGTTGATGGATGTCATCGCTCTCGATAAGGTACAGAAGGGTTATCCCGTCACACCGGAGGAGCGAACTGTTCTCCGGAAGAAGAGACTCATCGAGGGGCGGCATCCGAATCTCTATGTTTCGGAGATCGTTGCGGCCGAGATCGACACAAGGGCCGATTATATCCGGAAACGGTCGTTTGACAGGGCATACTTCAAGGATATGGTGGTGGCGTATCTCCAGACCTACCACGAAGCGGAGAGAGCGGATATTGAAGACCTGCTGCTGGACAAGGTTTCCGATGCTCTGAACGAGGACCAAAAGCACCAGCTCATCAAGTCCCTCCTGAAGGAGATG
>MPOY01000553.1 GCA_001896715.1 Methanoculleus sp. EBM-46 | reverse complement strand
GGTACGATGAAGAGGGCGGGAACGTGCTGAACGCCACGACCGTTGATTGCAGGTGGATGAGAGACCACCTGCCCATCCATGGCGACGGCGTGACCACCTACTCATTCCAGGGCCCGACCTTCGACACCGCCGATCTCTGGAACCCCACCGAAGACAAAAACCTCGAAAAGGTCCGGGAAGCTCCCAGGGGCACCGCCATCTCCGACCTCTGTGACCTCGTGGGCGGTATGCAGGAAGGAGACGAACTCCGGATGACCTCGACAGACGGGTATGTCGTCGAACTCATGTACGAGAACATCTACACACCCAAAGAGAAACAGGGTACGGCAATTCTCGCATGGGAGACCAAAAAAGAGGGATTTGTCCCCGAATACACCGGTGGCCCCGCGCTCTTCTTCCTCTCCCCGGACCATGTCTTCGGCAACCAGGACATGAAGGAATGCACCGACCCGGGGTACTGGCGCTACTACTGGTGTGCAGGGACCTCCTATCCGTCCGTAGCAGGACTTGCCGTCCGGAATGTTGAGAAACTGGAGATCTACCCCCGTAAACAGGCGGACTGGGCACTGAACCTCTCCGGGTACCTCACCACGTCGATCCCAAAAAAGGAGTTTGAACAGGGCCTTGCCTGCGGCGAACGAGCACACGGCCATGCGATAACCTATACAGACGATGACGGGCATGTCTGGAGAGGGATGCCCCTCTATATGCTGGTGGGCTTTGTGGACGACGCATGTCAGCATGACGAAAACCTCGTCGATAATAAGGCGTACAATGTGACCCTTGCAAAGAATGATGCCTACACGGTCATCCTGGCGAATGCGGACGGCGATACGGTATCCTTCACTTCCCGCGAGATCATGAGAAACAGGGACTACCTCGTGGTAAACCAGGCGGACAACCATACCTTCGGCATTGACAGCGGCATCTGGCCCCTCGCGCTGCGCGGAAAAGCAGTCCCGAAAGAGAAGGCGATCGATGGTATCACGACACTGACCCTTGTATATGACGCTGCCTCCTCCGGCAGCGCGAAGCCTCCTGACGCCATGCCTGCCCCGTTCCCATGGGCAGCAGTGCTTGCCGGAATAGCGCTTGCAGGATATGCCCTGCGCAGGCGCTCATAACCACCCTTTTTTGGGAGCGTATCCCCGGCGCTCTGCTCCCCCGTGAACGAACGCCCTCCGGGGAGCCTTATTTCCCCGTGCGGGCGTGCATCTCCTCCGCGTTCGGGACACTGATCTTGCACCTCATCCCGGCCCATGGCGACGGCCGGGTTGACCGGAGAGGGTTTCCCTGAACCTGGCCGGCCGGATGAACCGGAGACCATTTATGCCCGATGGAAATAGTTATCGTCCAGGGTAGAGAGCTCACCTGTATGAAGGTTGGTATCATCCGCTGCATGATGACCGAGGATATGTGCC
>MPOY01000500.1 GCA_001896715.1 Methanoculleus sp. EBM-46 | reverse complement strand
GGGCGGTATCCCGCTCGGCCAGCGCCAGCTGATGACCTACGAGGTCAGCGGCACCGGCGTCTTCGTCGAGGGCGACGACCTGCACTTCGTCAACAACTCTGCTATGCAGCAGATGTGGGACGACATCCGGAGGACGGTCATCGTCAACATGGACCTCGCCCACCAGACGCTGCAGAAGCGTCTCGGTAAGGAAGTCACCCCCGAGACGATCAACGAGTACCTCCACGTGCTCAACCACGCGATGCCCGGCGCGGCCGTCGTCCAGGAACACATGGTCGAGACCCACCCCGGCCTCGTCGATGACTGTTACGTCAAGGTCTTCACCGGCGACCAGGAACTTGCCGACGACCTCGAGCCCCAGTTCGTCCTCGACGTCGAGAAGCTCTTCCCCGCGAAGCAGGCCCAGGCGCTCTCCGCGGCTGTAGGAAAGTCCCTCTGGCAGGCGATCCACATCCCGACCACGGTATCACGGACCTGCGACGGTGGAACGACCTCCCGGTGGTCTGCGATGCAGATCGGTATGTCCTTCATCGGCGCCTACCGCATGTGCGCCGGCGAAGCGGCCGTTGCCGACCTCTCCTACGCGGCAAAGCACGCGGGCGTCGTCCAGATGGCATCCCACCTGCCCGCACGGCGTGCCCGTGGCCCGAACGAGCCCGGCGGCATCATGTTCGGTGTCTTCTCCGATATCGTCCAGGCGAACCGGAAATACCCCAACGACCCCGCCCGGGCCTCCCTCGAGGTCGTCGGCGCCGGAACCATGCTGTTCGACCAGATATGGCTCGGCTCCTACATGTCCGGCGGTGTCGGATTCACCCAGTACGCGACCGCGGCCTACACCGACAACATCCTCGATGAGTACACCTACTACGGTATGGACTACATCAAGGACAAGTACAAGGTCGACTGGCGGAACCCGAGCCCGAGCGACAAGGTCAAGCCGACCCAGGAGATCGTCAACGACATCGCGACTGAGGTCTGTCTCAACGGCATGGAGCAGTACGAGCAGTTCCCGACCCTTATGGAGGACCACTTCGGCGGTTCCCAGCGTGCCGGTGTCCTTGCCGCTGCCTGCGGTCTCTCCGGCTCTATCGCAACCGGAAACTCGAACGCCGGCCTGAATGCCTGGTACCTCTGCATGCTCCTGCACAAGGACGGATGGTCGCGTCTCGGCTTCTTCGGCTACGACCTCCAGGACCAGTGCGGTTCCGCGAACACGCTCTCCATCCGTGGGGACGAGGGCGCGATCGGCGAGGTCCGCGGCCCGAACTACCCGAACTACGCGATGAACGTCGGCCACCAGGGCGAGTACGCCGCAATCGTCGGCGGCGCGCACTACGGCCGCGGCGATGCGTTCTGTTTCGACCCGCGGGTGAAGATCTGCTTCGCCGACCCGGCCCTGAAGTTCGACTTCGCCGAGCCCCGCCGCGAGTTCGCGAAGGGTGCAATCCGCGAATTCATGCCCGCTGGCGAGCGTTCGCTCATCATCCCGGCCCGGTAAACCCAATTCAACTTTTTTTTCCTTAGAACAACCCTATATGCCTAAAACGAGCATTCCGGGCGATTTTTAACGTTTCGTTGCTATATCGGCGCAACTTTTCGAAACCTTTAATTAAGTCATAAACAACTGTTAAATGAACCAAAAAGGTTTTGAACTCATACTCTGGTGCAAACGTGCATCAAAGGAGGATGCTGAATGGAAGAGATCGTATTTGGCATCGGCATTACCGCATTGGCAGGTGCTCTTGCAACCGTAGCTGGCGCTGCGGAGGATACTGAGTCTGATATCGGATCACAGGGTGACCCGAACTCACAGGTTCAGCTTGCTCCACAGATGGGATATATTCACCGCATCTTTAACAAGGCAATTGCCGGTGAACCTCCCGCGTACGGCCTCTGGGTTGCTCTGGGTGCAGGCCTTGCCTGGGCTTTCATGGCGATGCATATCAATCCGATACTTGCAATCGTACTCGGGAGCGCTCTTGCAGTCTTCGTGCAGGGCGTGTACGCGACAACCGCGTATCTGGGTCGTACTGCAAGTCTCGCCAAGTTTGGACAGCCGGTCTACATCGATATCTTGAAGTCGATGACGACCGTGACCATGGCACACGCGTTTATTGCAATCTTTGCCACCGTCGCGATGTGTCACCTGATGATCAGCGCGCTCGGCCACCCCTTCCCGCTCCCGCTTCTCGGCCTCGTCTGGGGTATCGCGCTCGGTGCAGCCGGGTCTGCAACCGGTAACCCGTTCTACGGAAAGGAGCGGCAGTACCAGGAGCAGAAGTTCGGCGCGGGTGTTCCGATCTCCGCGTCCGGCAACATCGTCCGCTACGCCGAAGCCGGTCAGCGGAACTCGCTTGACAACGGTTTCTTCAGCGCCAAACTCGGCGGCCCCGCATCGGGTGTCTGCTTTGGCCTGATCGTCTTCTTCGAACTCTGGCGTACCGTGGTCTTTGAGCCGTTCGCCGCCGGATGGGGAGCCGTCGTCATTGGTGTCGTCGTAATCCTGGTCTTTGCCGTCATCGACCGCTACATCGAGGTCTGGGCAAGGAAGACCTTCGGGCCCTACACGGTTCCTGAGGAGGCGTCGTCATGAGCGCACTCGGCGGACCGAAACAGACGGGAGGCATCCAGCCCCCAACGGGGACGGGCCTCGTTGTCAGTATTGTACTTATCATCATCGCGCTTGCGCTTGCTTTCTTCCTCGTACAGATGGCCGGGCTGATCGCCCTCATCGGCATCATCATCGGCGGCGTCCTGATCGGATTCGGCGTCCACTTCGTCCCGGTCGGCGGAGCACCCGCAGCAATGGGACAGGCACCGGGTATTGCGACCGGTGTCGCGATGCTCGCTGCCGGCGCCGGCCTTGCCGGGCTCTTCGGTGGCGCCTGGGCTGTCCCGCTCGGCATTCCTGTCGCCCTCGCCGGCGGTGCGGTCGGCGGCGGCCTTCTGATGGCGATCACCTGTACGATGGTCAACGTCATCTACGTCTTTGGCATGGGTATACCGGCAGCTTCGGGTAAGGTCGCAAAGGATCCGATCACGGGCGACACCTTCCCCGAGTACAAGAGCCAGGGTACCGAGGGTCACGGCCTCCCGTTCATCTCCTGGGTTGGCGGCGTCATCGGCGGTGCACTCGGCGGCTTTGGCGGAACGCTCATCTACATCGAGCTCCTCGAGGTCTACCAGGCGCAGCTGCCCGCGCTCCTGGGCGCAACGGTCGAGCAGATCGCACCCGTCGCCGTGTCGCTTGCCGGCATCTTCGCGATCGGCATGTTCCTGATGAACGCCGTGCTTGCGGCGTACAACATCACCGGTACGATCGAGGGACCGCACGACCCCAAGTTCAAGCGATTCCCGCGGGCGGTCATCGCGGCCGCTGCAGCATCGGCGGTTGCAGGCATCTTTGCGATCGCGCTGTCCGGACTGCTGGGGGTATTCTAAATGTCGGTAAAGATTGAAGTCGGCGCAGGCGGCATCCCGCACAACCAGATCCTGATCTACGGGCTCGTGGGATCGATCGTCCTGACCTACCTGACATACCTGAACACGATCACCCAGACCCAGTACTTTGCGTTCTTCGGCGGGCTTGCCGCCGTCGCCGCGCTCATCTGGGGTACCGATACGATCAAGCATCTCTGCAGTTACGGTCTTGGTACCGGTGTCCCGTCGGCAGGTATGATCGCACTCGGGTCCGGCGTCATCGCCGCGCTCGTAGGAGCCACGACCGGCATCTTCGCGCCCATCGTTGCGGTCATCGTCGCCGCGATCATCGGTGCGGTCGCCGGGGTACTGGCAAACCACGTCGTCCGTATGGATATCCCGGTCATGATCGTCTCTCTGATCGAGCTTGCGATCGTCGGAGCGATGACGGTGCTCGGCCTCGCAGCCATGGTCGGCGGAACGTTCAACTTCACGGACCTCGTCACCGGCACGACCACCTTCCTCGGGTTTACCATACAGAGTTACGAAGCCTCCGTCATCGGCGGCAGCATCATCGCCGTGATCTTCATGCTCGCGGCAATCGCGATCCAGCACTCCTTCAACGCCTGTCTCGGGCCGGGGGAGAAACAGGACCGGACGCTCATGCTCGCCGCAGAGTGCGGGTTCCTCTCCATGATTCCCGTCGCGATCATATCGTTTGCATTCATCGCGTTCATCCCCGCTATCATATCGCTCGTGATCTCGGTCGTCGGGTGGTTCTACACCTACGCCCAGTACATCGAACTCTCGAAGCGCGATGCTTACGCCTGGCTCGATGCAAAGCCGATCCTGGAGCCCAAGGGAGGTGCCTAGATGGCATACATTCAGGTACTGCCCGAGTTCGGGCTGGTCGTCGACCCGATGGTCGGTGTCGTCACCACCGCCGGCGTCTCGTACACTCCCGTGCTCGAACAGGTAGCGGAACTCGAGAAGATCACCGACGACCTGGTCGGTATGCTCTCCGGTGAAGGCAACTTCCTGGCATCGTTCCCGAACAGGGAGGGAATCCTCAATGTCGCCGGGAGCGTGACCGCATTCTGGTATGGCATGGCAATCGGCCTTCTGGTTGCCGGTGTCGTCGTATTAGGACTGCTGTGAGGTGAAGAACATGGTTGAGAAGAAATCACCGGCCAGCGGATGGCCGATTGTTCAGGGCGACTTCCACACCGGAGATGCACAGAGTTGCGTCGGCGTCGTCACCATGGGATCCCACCTCGATGAGCAGGGTATCTGCGATGCCGGAGCG
>MPOY01000286.1 GCA_001896715.1 Methanoculleus sp. EBM-46 | reverse complement strand
CGTCTCGGGGTGCCGGTCGTCCTTCCCGAAGAGGTCCCGGCGGACCGGGACGCCGTTGTTGACGCTGAGCTCCTCCCACCCGGTGTAGCGCTCGGTGCCACCCCAGACACCCGTGTAGACCCGCGCCCAGACCGGCTTTGACGGGAGAGTGAAGGCGCACTCGAGGGGAGGAGCGGCGAGACCGTAGGTTCCGAAGGTGAGCACGTCCCCTCGGACCTCGCCCTGGGCCGCTGTATCGAGGGAGATGCCCTCGAAGTCGTAGATTGCCGAAACCGGCACCGTCATGAAGATAGATGCCATGATCACGCATAACCATATGTGGATATTTCTGAATATATTCATATAATTTGTCATAAGGTAGCACCATGTATTAATACCTTTTATTTTTTTGCGATATCGTGTGCTCTCATTTCAGGCTGGGACACAACCCCGCAGGTGCCGCAAAAGAACCTCAAATTGGAGTTATTTCCATCAGACCCTTATAAACAGCCAGATCATTTTCTACTTGTGCCCCAGCCTGATTTGCTCGATTATCCGGATAGGATTACCTGCAGGTTCCGGTCCTCCGGCACATTGCCCCTGCGCACCGCTGCCGAAAACTTCCTCGAAGGCCTGAAACTCCTGCAGATCGGAAGCGCGCCTGCCGGGGTGCATGAGCCCCGGCGGGTGGAATGCGTTTGTCCTTCCCGACAAGAGCAGGCCTTCATCGATGCTCCGGGAGAGCCCCATGGATGTTAATATGTATTTCGTGTTTATTCCCATTCCATAGGCCGTGTTTTAAAATAACTTCGAATAAATGATACAAATGACAATATATTTAACACGCTGTGATGAATCCCTCTCTAATGACACCGAGGAGATCAGTAACCCTGTGTATCCTGATCGTTCTGCTCGCGGCCCCCGTAACGGCTGCGAACATCGAGCGGATCGTCACATCCTCGGGAGACGGCCTTGATGTAACCCTCGTGGTAACCGGCATCCCGGTCGGGGGCATCGTCGAGACGCTCCCCGATGGATGCGTATGGAAAGAGACGGATCATCCCGCTGACCGCACCCGGCTCTCGGGCGGAAAAGCTGCTTTCGCCGTCATCGGCGAAGAAACGATACGCTATCGAGTCCAGGGACCACAGGAGGCCGCTGGAGTCTTCACCGGCACCTGGGAAGATCTGTTGACCGGCGAGTCAGGCACCGTCGGGGCCGCCGGAACCCATGGCCCCGAGTCCAGCAAAACTCCGGTGGAGGCCCCTGGCTTCCTTTCCGTGGCCGCACTCGCCGCGCTTGCCGTTGCATACCGCCGGAGGTGCGGCAGATGACCAGGCGCCTCATCCTGCTCGCATGCTCTCTCTGCCTCCTCGCAGGGATGGCGATGGCGATCCCGTGCGACCGCGACAGCGACGGCACGCTGACGTCGTCCGAGCTTGCGACAGCAATCCTCGACTCGCTGGATGCCCGGCAGATGGGCGGAGCAGTCGAAGCACCGTCGCCCGGCGACCTCCGGGACGCCGCGTTCATCTACGAGCACTGGGACGGCCGGGCACTCACGATAACCGATACATCGGGACAGACGACGACGCTCACCCGCCCGATCAGGAGGATCGCGCTCTTCAACAGCGATTCTCTCGAGATGCTGCGGTCGATAGGCCTTGAACCCGACCGAATCGTGGGCGTGAGCAAGTACGCCCTCGAGGACCCGATCTTCTATCCCGAATACCAGGGCAAAGCGAATCTCGGTTCGGTCTGGTCCCCTGACTACGAGCAGGCGGCCGGCATCCGCCCCGATGCGGTCTTCCTCTACGCCTCCATCTCCCAATCGTCCTGCGACGAGATCGAAGATACCCTCAGCGCCATCGACCCCGACATACGCTTCTTCCGGTTCGACAGCTTCCGGCCGACGGTCTACGCCGATGAGGTGCGGACGCTCGGCCTCCTCCTCGGGAAGAGAGAGGGTGCGGGGCGGTTCCTCGCGTTCTACGGAGATGCCACCGGCAGCGTGGCGGGGGTGGTCGATACGATCCCGGTAAAAGACCGGATCCCGGTCTACCTTGAGAACTGGAACGACTACAAGAGCGCAGGGAAGGGCTCGGGCTACGACGAGAAGATCGAACTTGCCGGCGGCATGAATATCTTCGGCGACAACCCCGCCGAGTATCCGGTGGTCGATCCCGAGGCGGTCATCAGCAGAAATCCCGACGTCATCGTTAAGATTGTGGGCGCCGGGGAGACGACGTTCGGCGGCTACGGCGACGACGACATCTCGCCCTTCGAACGGGTTCACCGCGCGATCTCCGATCGCCCCGTCTGGAACCAGATGAAAGCGATCAGGGACGGCAGGGTGCATATCATCCACACCGATGTCATCGGGGGGCCTGAGTACTTCATCGGCACCGCATACTTTGCGAAGTGGTTCTACCCCGACCGTTTCCCCGACCTCGACCCCCGCGCCGTCCACCGGCAGTACCTGGAGGAGTTCCAGCGGCTCGACTACGATCCCGGCAAACACGGAACATTCGTGTACCCGGCATGATGGCCGAGACCGGCAAACAGGAATACACGCGGCTCACCGAGAAGCGGGTGCTCTTCATCGTGGGCCTCATCCTGATCCTCATAGCGCTCGCCGGGGTCGCCGTGACCCTTGGATCGGCCAACCTCTCGGTCGCCGACTCCTACCTCGCCATCCTCGCCGGGCTCTTTCCCGATGCGGTCGACCTGCCTGACCGGATGATCGAGTCAAACGCCGTCGGCATCGTGTGGGGCTGGCGACTGCACCGTGTCCTCTTCGGTATCGCGGCGGGGTTCGGGCTTGCTATAGCCGGCACAGTGATGCAGGGCGTCCTCCGAAACCCGCTCGCAAGCCCCTTCACCCTCGGCATAGCGTCCGCCGCGTCATGCGGCGCATCGATCGCGATCGTCCTCGGCGCCGGCATCCTCTCCGGCAGCCTTCTCGTCATCGGCAACGCCTTCCTCTTTGCCATGCTCGCCGCGGCCGCCATCTACGGCATGGCCCGCCTGCGGGGCATGGGGAGCGAGGCTATGATCCTCGCCGGGATCGCACTCATGTACCTCTTCTCGGCGATCACATCCCTCCTCCAGTACCTCGGGACGGCGGCCAAGGTGCAGGAGGTCGTCTTCTGGATGTTTGGATCGCTCGACAAATCGTCGTGGCCGAAACTCGGGATCGTGGCGATCGTCATCGTCGCCGTCATACCACCTCTCCTCTGGCGTGCGTGGGATCTCAATGCCCTCGCCGAGGGTGACGAGGTGGCAGCCAGTCTCGGCGTCCCGGTGGAGCGGTCCATGGCCGGGTTCATGCTCGCCGCATCGCTCGTGACGGCCGTGATCATCTGCTTCACCGGCACCATAGGGTTCATCGGCCTCGTGGCGCCCCACATCACCCGGATGGCGATCGGGACCGATCATCGCACCCT
>MPOY01000548.1 GCA_001896715.1 Methanoculleus sp. EBM-46 | reverse complement strand
ATCTGCCGGATCGAGCTTCAGCGCACGGTCGTAACACCGGATCGCCTCATCGTAACGGCCGAGTTTACTGAGCCCGATGCCTTTACCTCTCCACGCTCCGGCATACTTCGGGTCGATCGCCAGCGCACGGTCGCAGCACTGGATCGCCTCATCATAGCGGCCGAGATCGTCGAGTGTTATGTTCTTGTTATACCATACCCTGACATCTCCGGGGTTGATCGCCAGTGTACGCCCGTAACACTCGATCGCCTCGTCGCGGCGGCCGAGTTCGGTGAGTGCGATGGCTTTCGCATGCCATGCGCCGGCATCTTCGGGATCGATCTCCAGTACGCTGTCATAACACTGGACCGCCCCGTCATAGCGGCCGAGGCGGATGAGCACGGAGCCCTTATTGTGCCATACCACACAATCCTCCGGGTTGATCGCCAGCGCATGGTCGCAGCACCGGATCGCCTCATCGTAGCGGCCGAGGGGGATGAGCCCGGCGCCCTTATTGCTCCATGCTCCAACATCTTCCGGGTTGATACCAAGCGCACGATCGCAGCACTGGACCCCCTCGTCATAGCGGCCAAGTTTGAGGAGCGCGGTGCCCTTATTGCACCATACCCTGCCATCTTCCGGGTCGATCGCCAATGCACGGTCATAACACCGGATCGCCGCATCGTAGCGGCCGAGGTCGCTGAGTGCGTTGCCTTTACCGAACCATACGCACGCATCTTTCGGATCCAACTTCAGTGCGTGATCGTAGCACAGAATGGCCCTGCTATAATTCCCCGATCGGTGAAGATCAACGCCCGTAGTATACCATTCTCCCGCATCTCTCCTTACCACGAATTTACCTCCTCCCTCTAGCGCCGTTATGGCATATGCCGGCCGGGTAGTTGCCTGACGCTCACCAATTATTACTCTTCGATTGCCATAACCCTGTTCATCTTCGTATAGGCAGGAGACCCCGGCCAACAGGTGCGGGGAGGAATGCCGTCTGCCTGTCCCGGGCTTGTCCGTATACAAGCGCCATACACTTTCACCCCGCGGCTATATTTTATACCGGATGAACACCGATGGTACAAGTTAATGGCACTGCGAGTGGTCAGCAACTATCT
>MPOY01000619.1 GCA_001896715.1 Methanoculleus sp. EBM-46 | reverse complement strand
TCGATATCGAACGTGACCTCGATCTGCGGGATCCCCCGCGGTGCGGGCGGGATGCCCGTGAGCTGGAACCGGCCCAGGGTGAAGTTGTCCTTTGCAAGCGCCCGCTCGCCCTGCATCACGTGGATCTCGACCGACGTCTGGCTGTCGGCGGCGGTCGAGAAGATCTGGCTCTTCCGTGTCGGGATGGTGGTGTTGCGTTCGATCAGCTTCGTCGCGATGCCGCCGAGCGTCTCGATGCCGAGCGAGAGCGGTGTCACGTCGAGGAGCAGGACGTCTTTGGTCTCGCCCGTCAGCACGCCGGCCTGGATGGCGGCCCCGAGGGCGACGCACTCGTCGGGGTTGATGCCTTTGTCGGGCTCCTTCTTCAGAACCTTCTTTATGGTCTCCTGCACGAGCGGCACCCGGGTCGACCCGCCGACGAGGAGGACGTGGTCGATATCGTCGGCGCCCAGTTTGGCGTCGGCGAGCGCCTGCCGCACCGGCCCGAGGGTCGAGTCGACGAGGTCGGCGATGAGGCTCTCGAACTTCGCGCGGGAGAGATCGATGTCCAGGAACTTGGGACCGCTCTCGGTCGTGGTGATGTAGGGGAGGTTGATAGTGGTCTTCTGGACGGTGGAGAGCTCGATCTTCGCGTTCTCGGCCGCGTCCCGGAGACGCTGCATCGCGACCGGGTCTTTCCGGAGGTCGGCGCCTTCCTTCTTCTTGAACTCGTCGATCAGGTAGTCGACGACCAGGTTGTCGAAGTCGTCGCCGCCGAGGCGGTTGTTGCCGGCGGTTGATTTGACCTCGAAAACGCCGTCGCCGAGCTGGAGGATGGAGACGTCGAACGTGCCGCCGCCGAGGTCGTAGACGAGCACCGTGGCCTCGCCCTCCCTCTCGATGCCGTAGGCAAGCGCGCTTGCCGTCGGTTCGTTGATGATCCGGAGGACCTCAAGGCCGGCAATGGTCCCGGCATCCTTCGTCGCCTGCCGCTGAGCGTCGTTGAAGTAGGCGGGCACCGTTATGACGGCCTTCTTGATCTTCTCGCCCAGGTACTCCTCCGCGTCCAGCTTCATCTTCTGGAGGATCATCGCGGAGATCTCCTGCGGCGTGTAGGTCTTATCCCCGATGGCGACCTTCTCGCTCGAACCCATCTTCCTCTTGATCGACTGGATGGTGCGGTTCGGGTTCGTGATCGCCTGCCGTTTTGCGACGGTGCCGACCAGCCGTTCACCCTCCTTGGTGAACGCTACGACGGATGGGGTGGTCCTGCCGCCTTCAGCATTCGCGATGACCGTCGCCCGCCCGCCTTCCATGATCGCCATGCACGAGTTGGTCGTCCCGAGATCGATACCAAGAACTTTATCTGAAACCATCTGTTTATTCCTCCATTCCTTTTGATACTACGACTTTTGCGCACCTGATGATCCTGTCCTGCATACAGTATCCGCGGATGATCTCATCGATCACGATCCCCTCCTCGGCCGCCGAAGGGATGCAGGCGATCGCCTCATGCCGTTCGGGGTCGAATGGAAGGTTCCGGCACTCGATGGGCCGGATACCGTGCCGCTCAAGGATGGCCATGAGGAGTTTCTTGATCTGCTCCATCCCCTCGCGGAGGCCGGCGCCCTCGGCTTTCTCCGCCCGCTCGAAGTTATCGACGACCTCAAGCAACTCCACCGCGAAGTCCTCGATGGCGTAGGTCGTGAGGGCGTCGATCTCCCGGGCCACTCGCTTCCGGTAGTTGTCGAAGTCTGCTGCAAGGCGAAGGTGACGGCTGTTTAAGTCGTCATACGCCTTTTGCAACTCCTCAAGCGCCGGAGATGCTGCATCCGCCGCCGGGCTGCGATCCTGTTGCCTCTCGTTTGGTTCGGATGTATCCTCCTTCATACGCCTCACCTTCTTGAAAATGATATACCGTACTGGTTTGAGTATTTATTGTAATGTAGTTCTATATAGTATTATCGTATGCTGCACCCATTCGGCTCCTGCAACGGCCCGGATTGACAATCGGGCACTCATTCGCCATTATTCTCCCCTCGTTATGTCGATCGGCCGGAAAGAAGGGCACCCCCTCTCCGGCCGCACCGATGAGCCCGGGAGCGGCCGGTCGCTCCCTTCTCCGGGCCCGGGCGCAGCCGGTTTTGCGGGTAGCGCCAGTTATATCTTTCCATGCTGCTCACGTGTATCCATGAAGTGGGCACTGCTGTCTGTCTGGGACAAGGCAGGCATCGTTGATCTCGCAAAGGTGCTGACCGGGCACGGCTACCGGATTTTAAGCTCGGGCGGCACAGGGACCGCGCTCGCAAAGGCCGGGGTCCCGTATACCGACGTCGCGACCTACACCGGGTTTCCCGAGATGATGCACGGGCGGGTCAAGACCCTCCACCCGAAGGTGCACGGGGGCATCCTCGGCCGCCGCGGCATCGACGACGCCGTGATGCAGGAGCACGGCATCGAGCCGATCGATCTCGTGGTGGTGAACCTCTATCCCTTCGAGGCCATGCGGGACGCGGGGCTCGGCATCGACGAGATCGTCGAGTACATCGATATCGGCGGTCCGGCCATGGTGCGGGCGGCGGCAAAGAACCATAAGTACGTCGCGGTCGTGGTGGACCCTGCCGACTACCGCATGGTGGCGGATGCGGTCCGGCGGGGCGGGTTTACGGACGAGGAGCGGTTGAACCTTGCCGCGAAAGCGTTTGCCCGGACGGCGGCCTACGACGGTGCGATCGTGAACTACCTGACAGGTATCGGCCGGCAGTTCCCCGAGATCCTCACCGTCCAGTACCGTGGCGGAAGAGCGCTCCGCTACGGCGAGAACCCCCACCAGGCCGCCGCCGTCTACGGCGACGCCGGCATCGCCGCGGAACAGCCGCTCCAGGGCAAACAGATGTCCTACAACAACTACCTCGACGTCGATGCCGCGGTCGGGCTGCTCCGGGAGTTCGACGACTGCGCCGTGGTCATCGTCAAGCACAACAACCCCTGCGGCGTGGCGACGGGGGAGAACCTCCTTGCCACCTACATCGCCGCCCGCGAAGTCGACCCGGTCTCGGCCTACGGTTCGATCGTCGCGATGAGCCGCGAGGTGGCGGCTGATGTCGCCCGCGAACTCACGGGGACGTTCGTCGAGGTGGTGGTCGCCCCGTCGTTTACGCCCGAGGCGCTCGAGATCATGAAGGCGAAGGAGAACATGCGGGTGCTCCGGCTGCCTGAGCCGGTCGTGCAGGATGCCATCCGGAGCATCGACGGCGGGGCCCTGGTCCAGCGGACGGAGCCTTTCCGCGAGGACTGGCAGGTCGTGACCGAGCGGGAGCCCACCGCCCACGAGATGCGGGCGATGCATCTTGCCTGGAAGGTTTGCCGGCACACGAAGAGCAACGCCATCATATTCGCCGACGAAAAAGCGGTCATCGGAATCGGCGCCGGGCAGATGAACCGGGTCGAGTCGGCGGAGATCGCGGTCAGGAAGGCCCGGCGGCCTCTTGCCGGAACGGCGGTTGCATCGGACGCATTCCT
>MPOY01000088.1 GCA_001896715.1 Methanoculleus sp. EBM-46 | reverse complement strand
GAGTCTACCGCTTTCAATTCCGAATAGACACGGGCATGGTTTCTGCCCATCATCCCGACACCGATTACCCCTGCATCCAAATTATCACCGCCGACGGTATTGCCACGTATGCTCATCCGGGAATCCCGGATGGTAATAATACTACACATTGGCATCGCTCTCTCATGACGTTATCGTGGGGAGGTATCCCCTCGCTCCGGAATGCCGGGGTCCACAGGATCACGACCGCCTCTCCTGCTCCGGTTCAAAATGAATAAGGTTCTTCACGGCCAAACCAATGCTCGTGTTTCGGCCCTCCCGGTATCTTGCCCGTGTCATGCGCGTGGACCCTGTCCAGCGCCAGAGCCTCATCAGCTTCGGTTCAACGATCGGGCTTACTGCGATCGGATTTCTTTCCACGATGTTCTTCACCCATACCGTCGGTCTATCTATCCTGGGCGCATATTTTCTCTTTGTCGCCTACTTCAGCGTCTTCAACCTGATCGGGGACGGCGGGTTTGGGGGCGCCGCGGTGAAGCGGATCAGCGAAGGGGAGGACCAGAACGCCTACTTCACCGCGTTTGCCCTTCTCCGGGTGGCGCTGACGGTCGTCTCGGTGGGTTTCCTCCTCATTGCGCAGCCGTACCTCGTCAAACTCACCTCGGCAGGAGTCTTCCCCTGGCTGATACTCGCTCTGGTCGTCAGCACCTTCACGAACATCGCCTCAAACAGCGTTTACGGGAGAGGAATGGTCGGCGTCAACCAGATCGGCAGCCTGATCGACACCCTGGCCCGGATACTCGTCCAGGTCGCCGCGGTCGTCCTCGGCTACGGGATTGCCGGCCTCGCCGGCGGGTTCGTTGCAGGCATCCTGGCTTCAGGGCTCTTCAACCTCCGTTTCCTCGATCTCTCGCCGGCTCCGTTTCGCCGGTCGCACCTCAAGAGCCTCTTTACCTTCTCGGTCTGGACGTTCCTCAGCTCGAGCGGCTACCTTGTCTTTTCGTATGCCGACACCATCATGATCGGTCACTTCATGACCGATGCCGACGTCGG
>MPOY01000175.1 GCA_001896715.1 Methanoculleus sp. EBM-46 | reverse complement strand
CCAGCAGATGGCGCTGCCTCATACCGTCGTACATCCTCCTGCATCGCATATCATCCTTTCCCGCTGTGGAACGACTCCGGGCCGGGGCTCCCGCACAGAGAGGAGCCAGCGGTGCGATTGCACGCTGAGGGCGGCGGCCTGGAGTCGCTCCGCCGGAGATGGGGGTCGCAATGCCCCGCATGAGCGCGAAGAGCCCTCGGGCTTCGAGTTCGAGGCAGGAGTGCCGGAGGTGCGAGCGGATACTCCCCTCCGGTACTAATCAGCAGGAGAGTTTCCAATGCATGTCGCTACGAAGATGAGGATTTGAGTCATGCCCGAGCAGGAAGGCGTGCTCTGGCGACTCCCTGAGAAGTGTTAGTTACTGTCACTCGCCCGGCCCCTCCAGGAGCCGCACGACTCCTTCCCTGAGGCGCGAGATATCTCCCTGATGCAACCGCTCCATGAAGTCGAGCAGGTCGGCACAGAACACCTCCGCCTCTTCGATCGAGTCGCGGACATCCTCCGCCGTGATCGCGAAGTCTACGTAATATTGCTTATCGATGCGCTCTCGTTTGGCAGCAATAATCGGGGTGTTGTCGATCCCGTACAGACTCTCAAGAAGGATCGTTGCGCCGGAGTGGTTCTCACACTTAATGCCGGTCTTAAAGAGGAGGGCCAATACCATGTAGTACATGCTGTAGTACGCCATCGATACGGTCTCTTCAAGCCGCCCGTTCTCCAGCAATATCTTTGCCGAGATGAGGTAACTCTCTGACTTCTTCCGGTATGCCTCCTGGATCTGGGCGCTGGGATCGACGATCCGGATCTTTCCCTCACGGTAAAGCTTGTTCAGAAAAGCCTGCTTTTTCATAGAATCGTTCGACTCCTTTCACGATGATATGGTTCTTTACGATCTCCCGGATCAGCAGATTATCGGGATCCCAGGGCCCGATCTTCACGCTGAGCTTTGAGTGGTACCGCTCCAGCTCCCGTTTCATCATTCTGTCGCCTGTCTCGATATAGAGATCGATGTCGCTCTTTGCATCCGCCGTTCCCTTTGCATAGCTGCCGAAGATTACGGCAAGCGGGATATCCGATCTTCCCTGGATTGCCTTGATGACCGATCGGAGATGGGGAGCTTCGTCTATCAGGTTTCCAAGCGCGTACCACTCCATCGCATAGATGTACACTCGCGCTTCGAGGGTTCTCTTCAGAAAATAGGCTCGGTTCCTTCCCTCTATCCTGAAATCGACAACGTTCTCGTCCAGGAGATCCTTGAGTTTCCGCAGTACGGTGGTGTGCGAGACGCCCAGATCTTTTGCGAGTCTGCGGGGGTGCGAGTCACCCTTGAGCAGGAGAGCAACAATCTGGATGGACATATTTTGTTCCACATGGAACATATTTGAACCAATGGTGAAAAAGGTTCCGGAGCAACGGTGAGCCGCTCCGGGCCGGCAGATGCACCCGGTTCCCATCGGCGATGGCATGAAATCCGCTGCCGGCCACCTGAACAGGACGGTGAACGTCACAACGGGATCTCCACGAGTTCTTCGGTCTCCTGGATCCGCCTGATATCCTCTACAAGCCGTCGCTTCTT
>MPOY01000370.1 GCA_001896715.1 Methanoculleus sp. EBM-46 | reverse complement strand
GTGGATTTCTTCTCCGATCTTCAATCTTAAACTGTACGGATAAGGGTTCAAGATAACCCTGTAAGACCTCATACTCAACAGTCTGGCCAAACCTTCGGCCTTTCTTTCAATCGAAGCCTCGAGGAAGATTCTTTTTATCGATTCGACGTCCGGGATAGTGCCCACGTAGTAACAGTTTCCCTTTACCGTTACGGCCGGTTTTCCCTTGAAAGGTCCATCTATGTATCTTGTCACCGTCTGGCAGCCGTCAAGTACTTCGATCTCCTCGGCTACGAAGTCACAATCAAAAACGTTCTTGCCGGACGAGACCTTGATCGGGCCTTCCAGTCCTCCGAAATCGACAACGTGAATCCCCGTCAGAAGCTGGAAATCGTCGGCCTTCTGCACCCGGATGTTGTTGTTTTGATCCTTTTGAGCCGTCATGGCGGTGATGAATATCTTCCCTTTGAATTTCAGCAGCTCCCTGACAAAATCTTCATCGAGCTTGAAGGCCGAAGGAATGGCAACAAAGGAGTAACTCTGCGGCGATTCTCCGGGAAAGAGAAAATCGACGTTGTAGCCAAAGTTCCTGAAGGCTTTATAAATGGGCAGTATCGAGTCGAACAGCAATCTGAAATTGCCGTTTAGATTGTCGGTCTCACCTATCCAGAAATTCTCGTAGTCTATATAGATCGCGGCCTCTTTTTGCGGATCTTCTATCTTCCAGTTTCGTAACTCCTTGATCGTTTCAGCGAAGACTCTGGCCCTCTCCGTCATCGTTCCGTCGTAATTTAAAAGGCCGCCGTGAAACTGCTCGGCCCCGAACGGGAGCTGCCTGTACCTGAAAACAAGGGAACCGAAGGCTCCGTGTGCGACGGATTGTTTTATCCAGAAGGCCAGCTGTTCGGAAGGATACGCGTTGTTAACAGAGCGCCAATTGACTCTTCCGGGTTGTTGTTCCATCACCAGAAAGGGAGCCTTCTTCAGAGATCTCATCAGATCGTGATTCAAAGCCTGTAGATCGGGATCGTACTCCCCGGCCACGTAGTTATCCCAGGATACGAAATCGATCTTTCTTGCGAGTTTTCTGTAATCGATATCTGTGAAATTGACCATGAGATTGTGGGTCAGCGGGGCTTTGCTGCTCTTCTTAATTATCTCTTTATGAATATCGTGGTATTCGATCGCCGAATCGGATGAGAAGCGTCTATAATCCAACACCAGAGAGGGGTTCGGCGATACAGGACCGGGTTTTGGAGGGTTAATCTCTTCCCAGTCGCCGTAGGTGTGACTCCAGAAAACAGTTCCCCACGACTGGTTTAGATTGTCCAGAGTTCCGTATCTTTCTCTCAACCACTCTCTGAAAGCTCCGGCACAGTTTCTGCAATAACACAGTGTGGAGCCGTGGCAACCGTATTCGTTGTCGGCCTGCCAAGCGATTATTCTGTGGTCTTTCCCATAGTGATCTACATATGCGCTTACGATCCTTTCCGTCTCGATACGGTAACGCGGAGAGTTGAAGCAGTACTGGCGGCGACCCGCGGCGACGGGTGTCCTTCTATCGCCATCCATTCTAAGCACACCGGGATATTTTTTAAGAAGCCACGAAGGCGGGGCCGCAGTCGGAGTACCCATTATGATTCTGATGCCCTCGGAATACAGCGCCTCGATCGCTTCATCCAGTAGAGTAAAATCGATCTGGCCGGGCCGTTTCTCCACAACACCCCAGGAGAACTCCCCAATCCTCACTACATTAATTCCGAGGTATGCCATTACTCTTGCGTCTTCCCTCCATCTTTCCCGGGGCCAGTGTTCCGGGTAATACGCCGCTCCAAACCAGTTCAAATTTCAACACTCCCTTGAAAGCCAGCCAGACGACTTAAGGCACGTTTGTTGTTATTATACAAAACGCCGGATTACATTTCCTTCAATTCATCAGTGAATCAATGGAAAGAATTGCAAGACCGGTCATTTTTACCATAATGGTTGCCAGATTCATATCACTGCCCTTTTTCTCCTTGGCGGTCCGTAGCAAAGAGCGCCGCACCGTAGGCGCCCATTATGTCCGGCACTTCGGGAAGGATAACTTTCCTCTTAAACACTCTTTCCATGGCGTGCACGACTCCTGCGTTTCTCGCTACACCACCTGTGAAGACCAGTGGTTCCGGAGAGCCGAGACGTGCGTACATCGCAGCCACTCTTTTCACAATCGCGTTGAATAAACCTGCTGAAATGTCCTCTATCTTCTCTCCTCTGCCTATGAGCGATACAACTTCTGATTCTGCGAAAACGGTGCAGACTGAACTGATCGAAAGTTCTCTGGAGGAACGGGAAGCGAGTGAGGCCATCTCTTCCGGATCAAGTTCGAGAACCTTCGCCATGACCTCCAGGAAGCGGCCGGTTCCGGCGGCGCATCTGTCGTTCATGGAGAAATCCTCCACTTTCCCTTCTGTGGAAAGCTTTATCACCTTGCTGTCCTGTCCCCCGATATCGACAATTCCTCTTGCAGATGGAAAAAGAGTCGAAACGGCTCTGGCGTGG
>MPOY01000326.1 GCA_001896715.1 Methanoculleus sp. EBM-46 | reverse complement strand
TGGGTGCGCATGTACCCCGGCATGGGGTTCATACTGACCGTGAAGGAGGAGAACGCGGAGGAGGTCTGCCGCCGATTTACCGATGTCGGCATCACCGCTTCTCTCATCGGAGAGGTGAACGGGAGCCGGAAGCTGACCATCAGGTACCTGGGCCGGGAGACGCAGGTCTTTGACCTGGACCGGGACGGCATCATGCAGATCTTCTCTGAAGGGGATGTATGCCGGTAACGGTCGGACTTGGTGCGGCATCCCCCGATGAGAAGATCCGTGCGACCGTCCGGGCGGTCGGCCGGGAGGTCGATCTCACTCTTTTTTCCTGTCCCGGAACCGCCGGTTCGTTCGGAGACACCGTCAGGGTCGTCGAGGCGGTACATCCGGAGGCTGCCCTTGTCGAGGCTCTTGCCGCCGGCGATATCGATGCCGCCGTCAGGGGCACTCTGCCGGCGTCTTCCACGCTTGCGGCCCTCAAGGCGGCCGCCGGCGTCGACCACCTGGAGCGGATAGCGCTCCTCGAGACCGCCGAAGGGCACCTCTTCCTCCTTGCTCCGGTCGGTGTCGACGAGGGCTGGACGGTCGCGGACAAGGTCCGGTTCGTCGAGCACGGCCGCCATATCGCCCGGAGTTTCGGGCTTGCCGGGGGGGTCGCGGTCCTCTCGGGCGGGAGGCTCGGGGATATCGGGCGGCACCCGGCCGTCGACCGGACGATGGCGGACGCCGAGCTCGTCGCCCGCCTGACCGGGGCGGAGCATGTCGAGATCCTGATCGAGGAGGCGACGAGGCGTTACGGGGTGGTCATCGCTCCGGACGGGATATCGGGGAACCTGATCTTTCGTACGCTTGCGTTCCTTGGAGCCGGGGCTGGACACGGTGCCCCGGTGGTAAATATCGATAAAATTTTCGTGGATACGTCGCGCGCCTCACCAGATTATACGAATGCTATAATGCTCGCGAAATCGTTAGCGGAATCCAGAAAACCCTGAATAATACTCCCTTTTCTGGAAATATCCGTAATCCGGGGTTATTTGAATCGTCACAATTTTACGCCGGGTATCAGGATGCTCTGCCCATAAGCGACGCCGATAAGAAAGAGAAACGCAAATTTTCGAAATAATCCCGAAATGTTTAAATATTAACTCGTACACCTCTTTTTAGAGGTGAAATTTGATTATGGCAGATTTACCTATTGCTGCGGTCGTTCGGATCGCAAAGAAAAATGGTGCTGAGAGGGTCGGCAGCGATGCCGCTGCTGCACTCGTCCTGAAGGCTGAGGCGTATATCGCCGAGCTGACCAAGGAAGCCAACAGGCTTGCCCAGCACGCGGGGCGCAAGACGATCAAGGCTGAGGATGTCGAGCTCGCGGTCAAGTCCGCGTAACCCGGCTGCTCACTCTCTCTTTCTCTCTTCTCCTTACCGGGGGTCCGAGAGACCCCCTTCTCAAGGCCCGTCCCGGCGGTGATGGTCTCTCCTCGGAGGGGCCGGCGTTTTGTGGACATCTCGTCGTGACGCATACCGGGCCATGCCCATGCTGGCAATGGGCGTCAGACGCTTCTATCTTCGATCCCAGGCAGGTTGTGACGGGAGACGGGTAGAAATAGATGCCGCGGACAAAGAGAGGCTCTGAAGGCCGATACGTTGCCCCCCGGGGCAACGTTCTCTGCCGGCATCTCTGAGGGGGGAAAACCGATGCGTTCTTCGCCGGCATCCCCCACCCGCGCCTTCGGCAGGGGGATACCCGTGCATTTCTCCGGCAGGAGATACCCGCACACTCCTTCGGCCTCCCCCACCCCACCCGCGCCTCTGTAGGAAGATGCCCATGCGCTTCTGCCGGCATCCCCCCCGCCGGCGCCTTCGTAGGGATACCCAGACACTGCCCCGGCACCCCCACCCCGCCCGCGCCTTCGGCAGGGATACCCATGCACTTCTGCCGGCATCCCCCACCCCGCCCGCGCCTTCATGAGGGATACCCGGATACCTCGCCGGCACCCCCCACCCCGCCCGCGCCTTCACCGACAGGCTCCCCATACGCTTCTGCCGGTACCCGC
>MPOY01000226.1 GCA_001896715.1 Methanoculleus sp. EBM-46 | reverse complement strand
TGCTTGCCGCGCTTGGCATACCGTATACGATCATCCGCGATCCTGAGGACGAGGAGCTGATCGATGGGATCGTCCGCGACGCCTACGACTTCATGCGGCCGCACGTGGGGTTGATCCTCCCCTCGTTCTGGGAGGGGGTCGAGGAGGCCTGCCCGGCACAGCAGCCGTTCCCGGCCCGTGCCCGGGAGTCGGTGCTCGACTACCGGCGGGTCTTCCGCGAGCCGGCGATGACCCGGAACGATGCGATCCGGGCGGTCGCCGCCGCCCTCGATGGGGAGGCGGTGGTTGCAAACATCGGCGTCCCCTCAAAGGAACTCTACGCGGCTCGCGACCGGGATCTCAACTTCTACATGCTCGGGAGCTACACCCAGGCGACCCCGATCGGCCTTGGGCTCTCGCTTGGAACCGATCGGGACGTCGTCGTCCTCGACGGCGACGGGAGCCTGCTCGGGACCGCCGTCCTCCCGGTGGTGGCGGCAGAGGCGCCGGAGAACCTCACGATCGTCTGCCTGGACAACGGGGCCTTCGGGAGCACGGGGAACCAGTTGACGAACGCCTACGGCCAGGTGGACATGGAACTCCTCGCCCGTGCCGCCGGGATCCGGAATACGTGCAAGGTGCAGGACGAGGGAGAACTCCGCGAGGCCTGGGAGAACCGGGGGCGGGGGCCGACCTTCATCCACGTTGTGTTGAAGCCCGGGAACGCGGCGGTCCCGAATATTCCCCTCTCTCCGGCCGGGATCCGGGAGCGATTTATGCGGGCGATCCGGGGGTGATTACCCCTCCGGTCTCCCCGATGGGATACCCCAGGTCGTCATGTCCTGATCCCGCACCGGCCATGGCGAGGAGAACCGCTCCACCCACCAGAACGCAACCCTCATCATCGCCGGCGCCAATCATATCGTGATGAAACCTCAGAACCTCTCCGTCGAAGAGAAGCGGCGGCTCTCCGGCCTGATCGTTGCCTCGCTCTCACAGAGGGAGGAGGTTCTCTTTGCCTACGTGTATGGGTCGTTTCCCCGGGGTGCATTCCGCGACATCGATATCGCCGTCTTTCTCGCAGACGGCAGCAACGGGATTGCCGATCCGATCAGGTATGAGACTGCGCTCGAACAGGAACTGGAGGATATTGCAGGAGTACCTATCGACGTCAGGGTCTTGAACGCTGCTCCCCTTCCATTCGCGTACTCGGTCTTGAAGTCCGGAGATCTGCTCCTCTCCCGTGATGAGCGGGCACGCTGCGACTTCGCGTGCAGAACCTATACCCACTATCACGATTTCGCCTACTACCGAAAGCGTTACAGGAGGGAAGCACTTGGTCTCCTACGATGACGAAAAAGTCACCGCACTCTCATTGGAACTGGTGCAGGCGCTTGAGAGATCTCGCCCGGATGTAAAAAGAGGTCACCATCGGGGATCCCCATCTGATTGCCAGCGCAAAGTACCATCTCATCGTCGGTATCGAGGCGGCTATCGCTCTCTCTACAGCAGCACCGTCGCGACGAGCGGGATGGTAACGAGCGATCCGATCGTCGAGACGAAGACGATCTGCGACGCGAGCCTTGAATTCGCGCCGTACTGCTCCGCGAATATGACGGTGTTTGCAGCGGCCGGCATCGCGGCCATCGTGATCATGACACCGTTGATGAAGGGGTCGGCAAAGACCGGGGCGAAGAGGCAGCAGTAGGCCACCGGGACGGCGAGGAGGAGGATGGCGCTCGCGACCCAGATCCGCCAGTTCCCGACCATCTCTCGGGCCGGGAACGTCGCGAGCATCGCCCCGACGATGATCATGGCAAGCGGCGTCGTCACGCCGCCGAGGAGATCGATCGAGTCGATGAAGGGGCCCGGTATCTCGATCGATCCGAGGAAGAGGGCGAACCCGACGATTGCGGCCGCGATACCGGGGTTTGCGAGCAGTTTTGGATCAAATTCCTTCCCCCTCCCTCCGGTCAGCATCGCGATCCCGACCGAGAAGACAAGGATGTTGAAGACGAGGTTGAATATCGCAACGTAAAAGAGCGACTCCTCCCCGAAGAGTGTCAGGGCGACCGGGAACCCCATGAACCCGACGTTGCCGAAGACGATCGCGAACTGGAGAACCCCTTCCTCTGCGGGCGGGACCTGCATGGCCTTCGAGACGGCCCAGGCAAGGGCGAACGAGAAGGCGAAGAGGACCCCGGTCGCGAGGAGGAGGATCTCCGCACCGGCGAGGCGCTCGGGGGTGAAAGGGACCTGCATCGAGGCAATGATCAGCGCCGGTATGGTGACGTTGACGAGGAGGGCGGAGAGCCCCCGGGTGGCCCGGGGGTCCATGATCTTTGTGGAGACGGCGGCGTAACCGACGGCGATCAGCAGCACCAGGATGAGGATCTGGTCGGCGACGACCAGGAGATCCATAACCGTCCCGCTCATGGGTGGGGCACTCCCTCTTGCTCCACCAGTGTGGGTGCCGCTACTCCTTTACGGTTCTGCTCGGGGTCGGAGGTATGGCGAGCGAGCCTGTCCGGGAGGCGCTCTACCGGAGTTATCGCGCGATCATCATCCTGCGGGCGTCTCGCCTGCCGGCTACTCACCGGGCCCGGGCAACCTTTGTCGGGTAGGCCAGTTTGTAGTCGACCTCCCGCTCGTCGATATATTCCCTCTGGTTGACGTAGCCCTTGATGTAAGGCCTGACTCTGGCGTCGAACCTGATCACGTCCCCTTCCTGCAGGTCTCCGAGGCTTGCAAACCCCTTCGTGTAGTTGAACCAGAGATGATCGGTGACCGGGTTGCCGTCGCTGTCCCGGACATCGACGAGCAACACCGTCAGGTCGTGGGTGACCCACTCATCCCCGACCTTCTTTGGCCTGTAACGGTCTTTCTTCCCGAACCGTGCAAACGTTCCGGTGAATGTCTTCCGTTCCCCCTCGATCCGTTTCAGCTTCGGTCTCACGATCTCACTCTTCCCGGCAGACTCATACGATCAGTGGCTGCACCTTTCCGCCATGTTCAATCGGAGCGATATACCATAACGGTTATGCAAGCGGGGTGAAAGTGTATTCCCCCTACAGCAGCACCGTCGCGACGAGCGGGATCGTAACGAGCGATCCGATCGTCGAGACGAAGACGATCTGTGACGCAAGCCGGGCGTCGGCGCCGCATTGCTCCGCAAAGACGGGGGTGCCTGCAGCGGCCGGCATCGCGGCCATCATGATCATGGTGCCGTTGATGAGAGGGTCGGGAAAGATTGTGGAGAGGAGGCAGCAGTAGGCAACCGGTAGAGCGATGAGAATGACGGCACTTGTCGCCCAGACCCGCCAGTTCCCGATCATCTCCCGGGCGGGGAGCGTCGCGAGCATCGCCCCGACGATGATCATGGCTATGGGTGTCGTCACGCCGCCGAGGAGGTCGATCGCGTCGATGAAGGGCGAGGGGATCTCGACCGATGCGAGGAAGAGGAGGAACCCGGCGATTGTAGCCACGATGCCGGGATTTGCGAGCAGTCGCGGGTCAAATCCCTTCTCTCCGGCGAGCATCGCAATTCCGGCCGAGAAGAGGAGGATGTTGAAGACGATGTTGAAGAGGGCGACATAAAAGAGGGAACCAGTGCCCAGGAGCGCCCGGGCGACCGGAAACCCCATGAAACTCACGCTCCCGAAGACGATCGCGAACTCAAAAACTCCTCTCTTCTGGGGCGCTACCGCCATCGTTCGCGATGCTATCCGGGCGACGACGAACGAGAGGGCGAAGAAGGCTCCGGTTGCGAGGAGCATCGTCCCGGTATCCGCGAGGCGCTCGGAGGTGAAGGGCACCTGCATGGCGGAGACGATCAGCGCCGGTATGGTGATGTTGAAGAGGAGGGCGGAGAGCCCCCGGGTGGCCCCGGGGTCCATGATCTTTGTCGAGACGGCAACGTAGCCGGCAGCGATCAGCAGCACCAGGATGAAGATCTGGTCGGCGACGACCAGAAATTCCGTGACCATACCGCTCATGAACGGGCTCCACCCTTCCGGATACAGCAGTGTGGGTTCTGATAACCCATTACGGTTCTGCCGTGGGGGAGATTTTTCTCTTGGCAGGGAGCTATGTCTCCATACGCCGGAAAAACCGTTCTACCTCGCCGTTTCGGCACTCATCCGGGACTGCGCCGGGAGGGTCCTCCTCCTGAAACGCGCCGCCGACGACCCCGTCAATCCGGGGAAGTGGGACCTTCCCAGTGGAACACTCGACCCCGGTGAGACGTTCGATTGCGCCCTCCGGCGGGAGGAGACCGGGATGCGGGTCATCCTCCGTCACGTCGCCGGCGAGCTCGACCTTGCGACGAAGCGGATCGCTTGCCTGATGGCGATGCCGATAGGGCCGAGATCCCCCTCAGCCCGGAGCACGAGGATTACGCCCGGGTCGCGCCAGGGGAGGCGGCGGCGATGGACCTTGCGGAGCAGTTCCGGGGGCTGTTTCCGGGTGGAGAATGAGTTCCCCGGCAGGCCGGGGCGGGTGGAGGCTTTACGACCGTTTTCCGGGGTTGCCGGATGCATGGATACTCCATGCGATAGCAGTTCGGCATCCGTTCCCGAATGGAAATAAGTGCACCGCCTTTGCTGTTGCGGATGCGATTCTCCGGGAAGAGTGGGGTTTCCCTATTGGTGCCTCGCAGAAGGAAAGAGAGGTACGCGGCGTGAAAGTGATCCCCTCAAAACTATATCTTTCCAGATACAGACATCATCTGCATGCCGACGAAGACGATAGTCGAGCGGAAGAAGGCAGCCCCGAAGACCCCGCCTAAAGGTAATCTTACTCAGGCTGAAATCCAGGCCAGTGTCGATAGACTGGATGCGGACATGGAAAGAGCGGGGGAAGGTCGGAAATATAATCATGCTGAGATAAAAAAGAAATACGGGTTATAAATCGATGTGCGGGTACATCTGGTGTGCTTCCTCGAAACCCACGATCAGATGAATTTGAGCAAATCTGTTCCTTTTCGCTCCCATCACCTTGTAAAACACAGTGTATTTTTTGTCAACTACCCCCCTCTCGTCGAGGGCATGATACTGCGTGGAGTATCATGCCCTTTATCTTGCGGGGGTGAAGGGGGTGGAGCGGGAAGACCCCACCCTTTAGGGTGGGGATGAAAGCGGCGCCGCCCTTCGTCACACGCCTTAGGGTTTAC
>MPOY01000189.1 GCA_001896715.1 Methanoculleus sp. EBM-46 | reverse complement strand
ATGGCTTGCAGGGCTGACCGTCGTCGGTCTGCTCCTGATCTGGAACCTCGGCCTCTGGAATCTCGCCATGCTCACCCTGGCGCTCGTCGTCGTCTCGACGGTTCTCGCGCTCGCGATAGCAATCCCGCTCGGGATCGCGGCTGCAGGGAGCGAGACCCTGAATGCGCTCCTCAAACCGGTCCTCGACTTCATGCAGACCATGCCCCCGTTCGTCTACCTCATCCCTGCCGTGATCTTCTTTGGCCTCGGGAGTGTTCCCGGCATCATCGCGACGGTGGTCTTTGCAATGCCTCCGGCACTGCGCCTCACGAACCTCGGCATCCGGCAGGTGCCGCGGGAGTTGATCGAGGTCGCGGATGCCTTCGGTTCCACGCCCCGCCAGAAGCTCTTCAAAGTGCAGCTCCCGGTCGCGCTCCCCACCATCATGGCCGGGATGAACCAGTGCATCATGCTCGCCCTCTCGATGACCGTCATCGCGTCGATGATCGGGGCCGGAGGGCTTGGCTACCAGGTGCTGGTGGGCATCCAGCGGGTGGATATCGGCATGGGGTTTGAGGCGGGGCTTGCCATCGTCATCATCGCGATCATCCTCGACCGGATCACCCAGAACATTCTGCCGCGATACGGGGAACAGTGACCCTTGCCGGCCCCTGCCCGGGGCACGTCAACCCGGCTGTCCGCCCCGGATCCGCCTCAGTTCCATCAGGACTCCCGGCGACGGCAGATCGGCGCCCTTGCCGGGGGACCGGGGACGGTTTCCGGCGGCATGACGCTCAAAATTCGATTTATTGAGGCTCCGTCCGCCAAACGGAACCCGTAAAACCTAAATAATGGTAATGTCATACGCTCAAGCGGTCAATGTCTGGCCTTTTTGCCTGGGGTGCAAACACACCAGGAGTGGCGCATATCGCCATCTCTGCCCGATGTCCGATCCAGCGGCCTTCTGTCGTTTCGGACATGTCGTGAGAGCCCGGAACCCCATATTGCCGGGCCCTGAACGTTATCAAGCCGCCGGACGGCGGCAAAAACCTACGAGGTGATCCATGGTTCAAAAGACCAAAAGTATACTCGCACTGACAGGTATCGTTCTGGTGCTCTGTCTTATATCCGCCGGTTGCACGGGTACAGGGGCAACCGAACCCAAAAAACAGATCAGCATAGGCTACGTCACCTGGGACTGTGCCATCGCAAGCACAAACGTCATGAAACAGGTCTTTGAAGAGGCCGGCTACGACGTCAGGCCGGTCGCGGTCGACGCAGGGCCGCTCTTCCAGGCGCTTAGCAGGGGAGACGTCGACTTTACGACGACCGGATGGCTCCCGCACACCCATGCGCACTACTGGGAGCAGTACGGCAGCCGGAT
>MPOY01000590.1 GCA_001896715.1 Methanoculleus sp. EBM-46 | reverse complement strand
TACGGGGACCACTACAACGAGACCCGGGGGAGGCTCTACGAGGTCTCGAACGGAGCGTTCCTGCCGGTGAAAGAGGCAACGTTCGGCCCGGACGCATCCTGGTACACCATCACGATCGCCCCGCACCGGGGTTCGGGGTCCCCACCATCGTCCGGGGAAGGACTTCCGGACCGTATTATTGCGTTCACCCGGCAAGACCTCGCGGCGGCCGACTCCGTGATCTATGGGTAGGCGGGCGTGCGAAACCGGCAGAGTTGGGACTCGTTCACCGTCTCCAGCCCGGGCGCCATGGGGGGTGATGGAGACCTATCCTGTTGCGTCTACGCCCCTATCCGCCCTGGGAGGTCGCACAACGTCACGCTGGAGGTAGTAGCGCACCATCCTTCCGTCTCTTTCGCTCCGTATGGTCCCTTCCCGGATGAGCAGCCCCATATGCCAGGTCACCGTTGCGCCGGTGACATCAAGCGCAGATGCGACTTCTTTTCGTGTCATCCCGGGGTTCTGCATGAGGAGACCAAGCATTCTTTTTCTCATCTCGTTGAGGGGATAGGCACTCCTCTTGCTTTCCCGGGCAGCCCTGATGCCGGTGTAATACCGGAGCACTCCGTGGTTGCTCTCCGATACTATCTGCCCCGTCTCGCAGAGGATCTCAATATGGTACCGGAGTGTTCCGACGTTAATCCCCAGCATGCGGGAGAGGGCAGCATGGTTGATCCCGGGATTTTCCCGGACGCAGAGATACGCCGCACGGCGGGTTTCGTGTTCGAGGGCGTTCTTCCGGGAGATCCTTCTCTGGCCGAGAATGAGCCACACGGTTACTGATATGAGGAACTGGACCGGGAGGAAGAGCAGGGGTGCGGCCATGAAGACGAAGTCGAGAAGGACCAGTTTCAACGGTATGTTCCAGACATACTCCAGGGTCGGATCGTCCGGTATCACCTCCGGAAACCCACCCTCGCTCATTATGGTGCTGGTGGCGCTCCCCGGGGCGATGAGCAGCGTGAAGACGACGAGGAAGAGCGCGAACCTTGCGAGGGCGGGTCGGTTCACCATGAAGAGAATTAGATGGCCGGAAACATAAAAATGATTTGATTTATTCTGCCGTGGCTTCAAAGAAGTAACCCTGCGTGTTCTAGACTTCTTCCCCATAAACCTGGAACTGCCACGTTCCAGCCTCTGGCGAGAGGATCCACGTGCGAATCTGTGCGTCTTTATCACCATCCAGATCGGTGTCGTGATAGTAGGCGTAGGTGCTTCCGCTCGGCGAGATGATCTTCAGTGTCAGCGACTGCTGGGGGACAAACCAGTTCAGGTTCACAAACAGCGTTGAGCTCTCGGGAGACACATACGCGCTGTGATAGTTCGTCTCTCCCTGCTGTATAGAATCGAAGGTACAAATACCGGCGCCACCTGCCGGGATCTCCTCTCCCGGAGCGGTGTTCACACTACACTCGCTGTTCCCGGCGAAAGCCGGCGCGCCATCAGGACCAGTGCAAAGAAGTGGTTGTATGTCATCATACCACGGGAAAACTCCTCAAATACCTCCAATTAAAAACTTGATAATAGCGCTCTCTCTCCTCGCCGTGGTGATCTTCCTGCTCTTCCTTGCCGTTGGGTTCGTCGAGACGACCATGCCGAACAACTCCTATGAGGTTAAGATCACCGGCCTGTCCGGCCTTACCGTGAACGGCACCGCCACGATCATGGTCCCGATCCCGGCGAGTGTGGATGGCGTTCCGGTGATGTCAAAGGTGGAGCTTACCGGTCGGTATCAGGCCTTCGGGTGGCAGACGACGATCCGGGAGACCCCGTATGGGAAGATGCTTGCGTTCACGACGACGGAAGGATACGTACCTGATATCTCCGTATCGTCCGGTGAGTTCGAGAAGAAAGAAGAACCCCGATTGCTCGTGCCCGTGCTTGCGACCCACGGCAACACGAGCGTCGAAGAGTTCAGCCGGAGATCGGGTGGGACCTACACCACGGTCGTCTTTCTCGACGGCTTCGTCCCGCAGGAGAACGCCACACCGATCTCGTTCGACCTCAGGTACCAGGGCGGCGGGGGCATAAAACACCTGATAAAAGAGAATGTCTGGACCACGACGATGAACGCGACTGTTCCGAGCACGGAGTCGGGCT
>MPOY01000321.1 GCA_001896715.1 Methanoculleus sp. EBM-46 | reverse complement strand
TGGCGGTTCCTGGTGATCCTCGCCCTCTTCCTCGCCATCGCCCTGGTGGGAACCTACAGCGGGGTCGGGAGGTACGAGAGAGACCTGGATAGGTATGCCCAGCAACTGGCGACGATGGATAATCAGAATGACGGACCGGCCGGGATGATGCCCGCAAAACCGCCGGTCGAGGGCGTTTACTCCTCGATGTTCCGAACACTGGTCTCCTACGGGGGCCTCCTTGCGCTTGCGCTGACCGCCTATCCCGTCGTCTTCTTCGCCGTCGCATACACGCGGCTTATGCGGATAGATATCCGAGGATAGACAGGCGCGCACTTTCGCTCCCCGAGAGGTGCTGCATCGGGGCGGGCCGATAATTCCGCCGGGCTTCGATGTCCGGGAAAGGTATGCAGGGCTCTCATCGGAGTATGCACTCATACCCGCGATCCGGGGATCGAGGTATATTTCCACTGGATATCGGCAGTACTGCCGGGAGATGGAACAACGAGGGCGTATCAGGAGAATGCGACGGCCAGGGTACAACCGCGACAGTTCGATGTTTGTCACAGAAAAGGTATATGGGGGAACGTTGACGCCTTGATCGGTGACACCGTGTACGGTATCCCGCGGGGGCCGGGAACCCCGATTGCCGTCGTATCCCGCCCCCCAAAAGCGTGCCCGGAGGGCCAATAGGGCTGTAGGCTGCCATCAGGGATAGTCATTGTGGTCTAGCGTTCCTCCGGGCATCGTTTCGAAGACTGGATGAACACGCATGACACAGGAAATAAGATCACTCAATCAGGCTGATACTCAAATTCCTGCCGCCAACCGGCACATCCGCCAAGATAGGGATTGCCACTCGTCGGCAGGCGCGTATCTGCCCTTCATGATCGGGTATTACCGCCACGGGCTTTCGGACTGCGGGGGAGGTTTGGGCCCGTGGAACAGTGCCGATTGCCTGCCGAACGTGATGATACGGTATGCCCGGACCCGGAAATGCCTCGCACATCTCCAGACACTGGCGGGCTGCTACTGGATGGAGATAGGAGATAGACGGCTGCCCCGAGCATTGCTACATCGAGGGGACCTTCAACCTGGATTTCTACATGGTGTCGCTCATAAACAACTCCCGGGAGTTTGGTCATGTGATCTGTGCCGAGTTCTTAGGCAGCGATATGCAGACGTTCTCCAGCTGGAAGTTTTACCAGTTTGACAACCTGGACATCAGGCCCGGGAACTGGCAGATGCCCTACGGGACGGAAACAGAGGATACAAAGGTGAAGATCTACGAGATAACGGGCATCCTTAATTGCGGTCTCCCAGACCACGATTTGGTGCCTCTGGTGACGTTTCTGATCAAGGAAAATGGGGGTGTAACCAAGGGTTGAGAGAGGAGGAATAAATGACAAAAGCGACCCTACGGATCATCATCGCACTTGCAATCGTCTGTTGCACGGGAGCGATGATCGTGACAGTGCATCTTCCGGACAGTTATCCCCATCCGGAGGTCGGGAACGTGACGCCGGAGGGATCGCCACTAGGGTCGGACTTACCCGGCGGTATAAGCTCGAATGCAACGCCAAATGAGGTACCTGAAGAAATGCAGGAGGTTAGGAACATGACACCGGAAAGATCATCGCAGGGACTATATGTGCATCCGTTCGTGAGGCAAGCGCTAGAAGAGGCAAATATGACGGCGGAGGTGTTGCCGGAAGAGCTGACAGAGGAGATTGAACAACTGCAACGAAGTTATGAAGACAGAAAGTTTGGTATAAGCGGATGGGAGTTTGACTCAGAGAACAAACTGGTCATCATCTATGCGTACTCCATACTGGACGAAAAGAAGGTGAAGGCCATTCAGGGCAGGCAGGCTGGCGGCTGGACATTCAAGGTCATCCATAATCTCGATTATGAGAATGAGCGTAAGCAGGCTGCGGCTGAACTGATGCAATTTCAGAATGATCATCCTGAATTGGAGATATCGGGTTTTATTATAACATCACCCGCCCATGTGGAAATGTGGGTGCGCAACCGTACACCCGAAAACGAGGCATTGAACGGCACCGTGATGTACGGTAGGACGATTGAGTTAATTGGAGGCGCACCAAGGGAAGAACTAATGATGCGGGAGGAACTGAAATGGAACGAACCTGCATCGCGGGAACCGGAGGCGGGTTGAGGCGCAGAGCGAAAGCCAGAGTTCGGGTGGTCGACACCAGGCCCCGTGAGGGGAGGGGACCGGTTATTGTTAGTGCGTATATTAAGAGTTCCACAACCCGTTCCTCGCTGCAGGTGGCCGTCGATGGCTTATCCGGAGCACTCACCTCCCCGGGGCAACCCTTGAAGATCCGGGTTTTTTCTGCCACACAGGAAGGACCTCACCGCCCACTTTCCGCAAGACGGCGGCAGACGTGTAGAGGAACGTGAGAGAAAACGTAAATAGAGTTACGGCCCAGTCTCTGGATGGGGATGTCCGGGCGGCCTTTCCAGGTCTGAGACCCATCGGCGGTGCTCCAGGCGGGGGTCTTTACGAGGATAACAGGATGGCAACAGAATCGATGGTATCGGGAAAAGTGCAGATGGATCGGGTTTCCCGGGGGATGAAGACAGAACGGGTCTTCGTTGTGGCGCGGAAAGAATTCACCGACCAGGTCACGGGCTGGCGGTTCCTGGTGATCCTCGCCCTGTTCCTCGCCATCGCCCTGGTGGGGACGTACAGCGGGGTCGTGAGCTACGAGAGAGAACTGGATAGATACTCCGAGCAACTGGCCGCGATGGACGACAGGTTCGACGGACCGGAACGAATGATGCCCACAAAACCGCCGGTCGCGGATATTTACTCCTCGATGTTTCTCACGCTGATCTCTTGCGGAGGCCTCCTCGCCATCGCCGTCGGGTTCGACCTGGTCTCCAGAGAGAAGGAGTCCCGGTCACTCAAAAGCATTCTCTCTCACCCGGTCTACCGCGACGAGATCATCAACGGCAAGGCGCTCGGGGGCATCGCACTGCTGGCCCTCGTCGTCGGAGGAGTGCTCGCCATATCCACCGCGCTCCTCCTCGTCTTCTCGATCGTGCCCGCCCCGGGCGACCTCTGGATGGTCCTGACCTATGCCGGCGTCACCCTTCTCTTCTTCGTGACCTTCTTCTCCATCGCGCTTGCCATCTCCACCCTCTGCCGGGAGAGCGGCAGCGCCCTGCTTCTTTCGATGATCGTCTTCATCTTCCTCGTTCTTCTGGCCCCTTACGCCACCACGCATATCGGCATGGCGTTCATGATGGAAGAGCCCGACCCTGCCGCATACGGCGGGGATATCTCGTCAGAAGAATTCCAGGCAGCGATCACGGCATATTACGGGCAATTCAACCTGATCCAGAGCATCACGAACCTCGTATCACCACAAATGGCGACCAACGCCCTCATCCAGGGGATCAGCAACTCCTCCGGGGCGACCCTCGAGGATATGCTCGGCAGGATATGGTCGAGTATTGCGGCGCTGACCATCTACCCTGTGATATTCTTCGCTATCGGGTATACGAAGTTCATGCGGATGGATATCCGATGACCGCTCATGAGGGAGGGGGCCATGTATCCCGGCCCCTCCGTAACATCGAGAGAAAATCGATCGAAACACTCCAATGTGTAAATAATCATGGCAGAGGCTATTTATGGGGATGCGCCGACCATTCATCAACTAATACCGAGCCCGGCAGCAAAACCGCATCCCGGACGGTGCAATATGTCAGGTAACATCATCCACCCCCTCCCCCGAAGCCGGTTCTCGCCGGCACTCCCTCCGCTCGTCGCGGCCGTTACGGCCGTTATCTGGGCAGGTACCGCAAGGATCGTCTCCGGAACGCCGGGCCCGGCCCCACCGTTCGTCCTCCCCGTCTTCATCCTCGTGATCGTCACCCTGGTGGTCGCGGGGGCCGTAACACCGCTCCCCCTGATCGAGGGCGCCGTCCCGGTCAAAAGGCAACGGCAGGCAATGCTCGTCGCCATCGCAGCCTCGGTCCCGTTCGTCGGCGCCCTGGTGATAAACCCCGAGCGGTGGCCGGGCGGGCCTGCTCCCCTCATAGCGGAGAGCGTGCCGATCTTCGGGTGGTTCTTCGACGGCATCATGAGTGTCCTGCCGCTCGCCGCAGATACGCCCACGTATAAACTCTTCTTCTCCGCGTTCGCAGTCTTCGGGTTCTACCTCGAGTGCGTGCTCGTCGCCGCGATCCTTTACGTTGTTCTCCGGGTGCTCGCCGCCCTCGATCCGGGCCCCCGTGGGGAAAGCCGGCCCGAGGAGGAGTGAACCCTCAGAAGAACGCGAGAGTCAGGAAGTAGACCCCGATCAGGACGATCGCGATGCCGATGATCCGGTCAAAGACTTCCCCGCTCATCCGCGCCTTCTCCTTGACCTTCTTCCCGACCGCGCCCCCGACCGAGCTGAGCACGATGAGCGGGATCGAGAGCCCCACGGCATACACGAAGATCGTGAAGAGTCCCTCGATAGCCGTCTGGTAGAGGGCGATGTAGGTCAGGACAATAAGAAGCATCGGCGCCCCGCGCCCCACGGTGATCGCTCCGAACGACAACCCGAGCAGGAACGCGCCCGTGACGGAGTAGGAGATAGGCGCCCGGAAAAAGTTGAATATCCTCCGTATCGGCGGTTTATACGCATGCAGGAGCTGCAGCCCCATCAGGATCATCAGCACCCCGCCGATAGCCCACGCGATCGTCTCGTCGAGGAAGAGGAGGTACTCCCCGAGGTACCCCGCTATAACCCCGAGCGGGAGGAGGACGAGGATGGTTCCGAACGAGAACGCTATGGTCAGCCTGAGGATCCCGGCAAGCGTAAGATCCGTCTTTCC
>MPOY01000644.1 GCA_001896715.1 Methanoculleus sp. EBM-46 | reverse complement strand
TCTATAACTCTTTACAGAACGTCACGGTTCGGATACCCTCAGGCCGTCGTACTACCTCTCCGTTCTCATCTCACGGTTCTCCATCCTTTGCTCCATACCGGGCTACTTATCTCCATCGGGGTTCGCGGAGCATGGGGGAAAAGACCTCCGGCGTAAGCAGGAGTAATCCATCCTCCGGAGGCTGTGTTCATCACCGGACCTGATGGGTATGCGGGGGAGAAAGCGCATACAAGGGGCGCTCCGTGCTGGCAGGAAGTCTTCCGGTCGCAAGCTGGCTTTATATTCCCCGATGGTATACTCCGCCCACGTTACGAGGGGAAAGAGATGGAGACAACCCAGTGGCTGGTGACGCTGACGTTCAGGGTGACGGTGGGCGGTGTCCGGTCGAAGGATGATTCGGTGGCTGCCGGCCTTGAGCAGCTGAAACAGTCCCTGAACAGCGGGGAGGATGTCCCGATGGAGGCAACCGTCAGGAGGATCACAAACATCGTCGAGGAGGAACCGATCTTCGGCGTGAGGTGGTGACCGGCGACGCCGTGATTTCGCGGCGGCCGTCTCCCGGAGAAAACCTTTTTTTACCACTGCCGCCTGATCCGGCCCCATGCACGAAGTTCCCGATACGGCTGCCATCGACGTCGTCCTCCTGCCGCCCGGGCCGATCATGGAGATGGCGATCGGCGCGAACCGGACCCTGCTTGCCGGCAACCCGGGCGGCGGTATACGCCTTGACGGCGAGGACTGCCTCCCGCACGTCTCGGTCGCGATGCTCCCGGCAAGGCGCGAGGATATGCCGGAGATCATCGCGAAGATGGACCGAATTGTCCGCCGGTGCTCCCCCATGACCATGACCATAGATGCCGTTGCGAAACACCGCTCAAGCACGGGGGAGACCGTCTCCGCCTTCCACATCCTGCGGGCGGAGATCCTCGCGCTCTTTCACAAGACCGTGATGAACGTCCTGGCGCCGTATGCGACGCTTCCGGCCGGGCCCCCGATCTTCTTTGAAGAAGCGCCTGCGCCATCCATCGACTGCTTCCTCCGGTTCCCGGAGACATCCGCCTACGAGCGCTACTCCCCGCACATCACGCTCGGGTTTGGCGACCTCCCCGAACTGCTCCCGGGAATCGATCTTCCCGTCAGGTTCGAGGTGACGAAGGCCGCCATCTGCCACCTGGGCAGCCACTGCACCTGCCGGCGGATCATCGCCGGGTTCGATCTCGGGACCGGCGCCTCCGCTGCCCACGGGAGGCCGATCCGGTGAGCGATCGGCCGGTTACCGCAGCAGCACCCTGACGTATTCTCCTGTACGGATGGATGGACCCGGAGCGATCTCTCTGCCCGAAAACCTTCTTAGCCCCGACGTCCCCAGTATCTGCATGGATCTGCTCACGGCCCGGGCGACGTTCCGGCGTCCCCTTCTCCCTGCCGTTCCCGGTACGCCGGCGGCGATCGGCGAGACTCCGGGCGGGCGGTGCGCATGAAGCTGACGGTCCTCGTGGATAACGCCACGCTCACCGACCGCTACTTTCTCGCAGAGCCCGGGCTCTCGATCTATCTTGAAGACGGCGCAACACGCATCCTCTTCGATGCCGGTTACTCGGGCATCGTCGTCTCCAACGCAAGGAGGATGGGGATCGATCTCCTCCGCGTCGGCGAGATCGTCCTCTCGCACGGCCATCTCGACCACACCTGGGGTCTCGATGCGCTGCTCCGTCTCCACACCGAGGCCATCATCGAGGGGCGCGAGCGGATCGAACCCACGTTCATCGCCCATCCCGACGCATTCCTCACCCGGAGCTTCGGGGGTGCGGGAGAGATCGGGTGCCACCTCTCGGTCGAGGAACTCTTCCGGCACGGGAAGGTCCTCCTCACGGCGTCCCCCCTCTGGCTGACCGAGAACCTGGTCTTCCTTGGCGAGATCAAGCGCCGGTTCGATTTCGAACAGATGCCCTCGATCGGTTACATCTACACCCCCGACGGTATCCGGGACGATACCGTCGCCGACGATACGGCGCTCGCCTGCAGGACTCCGGAAGGGCTCGTCATCATAACCGGGTGCGCTCACGCGGGGATCTGCTCGATCGTCGAGCAGGCAAGAGAGGTCTG
>MPOY01000348.1 GCA_001896715.1 Methanoculleus sp. EBM-46 | reverse complement strand
CCGGGCAACAGAGAAGGGCCGGATGCTTGCAGATAACCACTACACCATCGATGCGAAGGAGAAGTACATCGCGGAGTGCATCTTCCCCTCGATAAAGGCGAACGGGTCATACGAGGGTTACCCGATGGGTACGGCACTCGCCCGCCCGCTGATCGCCGAGGAGATCGTGAAGATCGCAGAGAAGGAAGGCGCCTTTACGGTTGCGCACGGGTGCACCGGAAAAGGAAACGACCAGCTCCGGTTCGACTTCATATTCAGGTCCGCAGGCTATAAGATCGTCGCACCGATGCGGGAGATGAACCTGACCCGCGAGTGGGAGATCTGCTACGCGCAAGAGCACAACATACCGGTGAGCGTCGGGAAGGAGAACCCCTACAGCGTCGACGAAAACTGCTGGAGCCGGAGCATCGAGGGCGGCAGGCTCGAGGACCCGGCCTTCCACCCGCCCGAGGAGATCTACGCCTGGACGGTATCGCCGCAGGCGGCCCCCGACGCCGTGGAGAAGATCCGGATAGAGTTCGAGCAGGGCGTCCCGGTCGCCCTCAACGGAGAGAGGCTCCCCGGCATCGCCTTTATCCGGGAACTGAACCGGATAGCCGGCAGGAACGGCGTGGGCCGCAACGATATGATCGAGGACCGGATCCTCGGCCTGAAGGCCCGCGAGATCTACGAGCACCCGGCTGCGACCGTCCTCCTTGCCGCGCACCGCGACCTCGAACGCCTCGTCCTGACCCGCTCGGAGCTCGCGTTCAAGCACATCGTCGACGATAAGTGGTCCGAGCTCGCCTACATGGGGCTCGTGCACGAACCGCTCTTCTACGCGCTCAACGCCTTTGTCGACACGACGCAGGAGCGCGTGAACGGCGCCGTGGATATCGCCCTCTACAAGGGCGGCCTCTCGGTGCTCGGCCGGAGTTCGGATGCCGGACTCTACTCGGGCGACCTCGTCTCGTTTGACTCGACGACGATCGACCAGAACCACGCCGTCGGGTTCTCGAATTACTTCGGGCTGCAGGCGCGCCTGCTCAAAAATAGCAAAAAGTGTTGAAGGGGTGCTTAGAGCACCTTCTTCCCGGCCTCATTTCCCGGCGTGCACTCAAAGACATCGGTGATCTTGATGACGATGAGCGATTTCGCCGGGTACTTGTGGCCCTTCGTCTTCACCTGGTCGCGGAACTTCTCGTAATCGGGACCGGACGTCTTGATCTCCGTCGAGCCTTTTATCTGGAAACAGCGCTTGGTATCCTGGTCGTAGAAGTAGAGAGCCACGACGGGATTCTCTTTGAGGTTCTCCAGTGTCTTGACCATGTAGTTGTCCATGATCCAGACGGTGTCGTCGTTGACCAGCAGTATGGATGCCATCGGTGCCACGTTCGGTATGCCTGCCTTCGACGCGGTGGCCATCGGCATGACTTTGGTCTTTGTAAATATCTCTTTAATCTCGCTTGAAAGCGCAACCATATGGTTCACCTCGGGGAACGGAACGGGCGCGGCAAAGCGCCGGATCCTTTCCGGTAATGTGGTTATCCGCGTTATCGGTATATAAATGGCTCTGCCGGCCCGGGCAGGATGGGTGCACAACCGCATTCTCCACCCCCTTCGCGACCTTTGTGGCAGTGCGT
>MPOY01000516.1 GCA_001896715.1 Methanoculleus sp. EBM-46 | reverse complement strand
CACCGCCTCCTGTGGTCTGATGAATATATATTACCACCCAGTATTTGAGGTTGTCAATATGGTGAGTATTACAATATAATTAATTATGCTGAATCGATAAGAGTATGCTGCCCTGTCCCATTTTAACAAAGAGAAGGTTAAGGAAAGAAAGAACGGGAAGAGGGGGCACGTCTGAAAAGACCGGAAATAGAATTCAACAAGCTCAAGAAAAAGGAATTGCATGCAATAAAAGTCTTAAAGGTTCTTACAGAGGTAAACCAGGAGAGAGTTTTGTCTCGAATAAGGCTCTTGCTCGTGTGATAAGCAAAGACATAAGAGAAGCTGTATATAACCAAAAGCCCGAAGAGTCTGTCTATCGATTGAGCATTCGAGTACTTTCCAAAACCCATGTAAGTCTTGTAGTCTCTGAAAGTCTCTTCAATCAAGAATCTCTTTAGATATATCTCAAGGATCATCTCTTCAGGATAACTCAGATCGGTCACCAGGAAGTATGAGTCCTTACCCCTTCTGTTAATGATAACTCTCGCATGATATCCAGCACTGGTGTACTTGCCAAACCAAAGGTCTTTTCTTGAATCACTGTATTTCACGAGCGGTATTCCCGGGCTTTTGAAATTCGATTAAGAGCGCCATTATTCCATTAGCGTGCCTCCTAGCTTTTGATGGGTATTACAGCGTATTTATCTTAAGCCAGTGGCATCCTTCTATTCATCTCTTTCGTATTAGCTTGGATCTGGGTCAGCAGTGAACTAATGATTTCTTTTTCTCTGTCTCCTGTGGTAACATTTCTTTGGGCTTACTTTACAGCCTTTGGTTTATTGAATTGTAGTAGCACCATTGATTTTTTTGTATGCATCCTATACTACTTGCGATACCTAGAATAGCACCTAGACTTTTATCAATCCTGTCAGAAGAGCTGAGGTGTTGAATTGGCTTCTAATTTCCTGTTAGATCTCAATGATGATTTTCTATCCAGGCTTCCGGAGAATATTCGCAACTCTGTTATGAGAATCAAAACTGCCCTGCTCGAAGAGCGTTCATGGTATGAAAAGACAAGGATAGTTATCGACAGCTTCGAAAGTCTTACGCATTTTCTGGTCACATTATTACTTGCAACTGTTTCTGAGTCTAAAATGCGGTATTCTTTTGATTATGCGGACATACATGAAATATCTGACTGCGTAAAACTCTTTAGCCTTGGCCGGTGGGTGAGGTTGTTGAGTAAATTTGCCAATCGGTACTTTCGTGCAGGTGATATTGAGACTTCAGTTCCTGAACACCCGAACGAGATTATGAGGTGCATCCTAACAAATGAGATTTTGTCGTCACTTGGACAAGTCGCAAGATACAGGAATGACGTTATGGGACATGGACATCTACAGACGGGAAATGAAAAGGAGTACAAGAAGGACTTTGAAAGACTTTCTTCCACTTACGTTAAGGTTCTGAAGAGTCTGAAAAAGATCATTGGTCTTGAACTCAGAAAGGGAAATAGCATTTCAAAAGCTTACCGTTCAGTTGTTCTTAAGATAGATAATGATAATCAGCTTCTCAGGCTTTCTCCGTTGATGTTATGGTGTGATAACTCCTTGTCCATGCTGTGGGAGACTTCCGCAGGAAACTATAGCGGAGAAGATTTATCTATTGACTCCTGTAAATACATTAGTTCAGTCACAGGAGAGAAGATAGGAGTTTCCGGACAGGTTGTTAGCAAAGAATACCGGGAATTCTCAGATAAAATCGATAGCAGACTTTTTCAGCAGATTTTGCATACTCAATGGAAGCCACAGGAAATTGACTATTCGAGGTTTGAAGAAGATTATATCAAGAGATATGTTTCAAGAAGCAATCTCGAAGAAGATACACTGAAATGCCTAAAAGAAAATCCTGGAAAAATCATACTTGTTACTGGAGAACCGGGTAGTGGCAAGACATCTTTTATGATATCACTAGCGAATAAGCTCAACGCTATCCGCCACTATTTTAGTATAGTCAGGGATGTTTCAAAAGGTATAGAATCAATGCTATTTCAGGCAGGATTGAAAATTGGTAGAAACATATACCCGTCTGAACGGCTTAGAAGTTTTCTCTCAGGATACAAGAGAAACGGGAGCATGCTATTCTTCGCAATTGATGCTCTAGATGAATTAAGTGGAGACTGGCGTGATTGCATTCCGATAGACCTGCTAACAAAAGAGAATTGCACAGTATCATATATTGTATCAGCTAGAAAAGGCTCAAAAGAGGCTGAAGAATTAAGATGCAAAGAAGCCGTCATAGAGATTAACCTGGAGTCGTATAAGTGCGAGACAACTGCGATATTGAGAGAAGTTATTGAACGAACATTAGAGGGTCAGGATTTTCAAGATGAAGAAGAAATAGTGCTTGAAATATTATCGCTTGCGGGAAGTAACTTCCTATTTGCTGAACTTCTTTCCAAGCATCCAAAAGGTAAAGCAACTACACTGAATGATGCAGTTGATCAATACTTTCTCAAATGGAAAGAGAAGGTCATGCGTACTATAGGCAATGAGGGGCTTATAAACTCACTGTTAACGTTTCTTGCCTTTATGGACGAACCGGTGCAAATGTGTGTTCTCGACTCATGGTTAACGAAGTTCGTAATTAATGAACCGGAAAAAGCAAAAGGTACGCTTACTCTTTGCAAAGAGCTAACAAACGTCTTTCTTATCAATGGTGAAGAAGCCTTTTCAATATTTCATGAGGTATTTAGAGAATACATCAAGAACAAGTACAGAACAGAAGCAGCAAATCTACTCTCACAGTTGATCCGAATAATTGCCGACTGGCAAAAAGAGAGAGAATCGCTTGACTTTCAGCTGCAATTATTGCTCTTGAGAAAGCTTCCAAGAGTGATTTCTGAATTGGCCATTTATAAAGTCCCGGATTTCAACAGACTTCTCTTACAGTCTTTAACGAAAGAACTAACCGGGGGGGAATTCGAGAAAGATCGCAAGAAATTCACGGAATTTCTCGATGCTCCGTATGTACAGGATGATTCACTCGCGAGTTTGATCTTCCTAATAGTCGGTTATTTGGAAAGGTTCGGAACAGGTATTCACGATTACTTGGCAGAACCTATCAGAACAATCTTTCTGACAGTATTGCGTACAATAGAAGACGAAATCAGAATTGCAGGCGATTACAACAGAGTTATGGAAACCATAAAGACAAGTTCAGCAGCTTCAGTTATGAGCTTGATATCTTCATCTCCACATATGAAGGGGATCTCCGGGTTGTTTGCAATCAAAATTCTTCAGACGTATCGGGAAGAAGCAAAAGAAATGCTTTACTTGATGGCAAGTCACACAGATCAGAGGTATTTTGGAGGTCTCGACCGGGTTTTAATAGAACTGACAAAAGAAGCACGTAAAGATGGGCGAGTAATTGATGCGATCTTATTTGACTCCCTAACTGATCCGGAGCCTCCTAGAATGTTTGATATGGAAAGCTATTTCGATTATGTAATTAGGTTAGTTAATGACCAACAGATTAATAGAAGCGAAAAGGCCTTGTACTCTGATGTAAGAATATGTGATGCTTCAGGCACTATCCTGAAGAAGAGGCTTGCGGATCTGTTGACTGGCGATAGCTCAAGTTTCCTAAAAGGGATTAAGATCGGGACCAACCTCCTTGAAGCTTCATACAATAGTTTTGTCTGCGAAGCTCTAAAAGATGTAGTCGCAGTATCCAAGGGTGAGCGGTTCTATATGATTCAAATGTTGATACTGGCTTCAGGACGTCAGCTATCTTTCTATCCTGATCTGATGCCCAAAGATAGAATTGAGGTAATTGAGAAATACATTCAGAACTTCTGGGTGGAAGACTTCATTCGTTTGCTGGAATACTTAACCAGTAACGGAAACATAATGGTCCAACATTTGCTTGTCAAAGACTTCATTCTCTATTTTGAGAGTGCTAGCAGGGATAGAGACAGCAGGATTTTTGAGCATTTAGTTGACAAGGATCTGATAATCGAGAAGCTCAAACAAGGTAAGAATTCTGAAGAATTAATTCGAGAAATAAAAAGAATATCGACCTTGCCAGAGATTCTTGTAGATCTGCTCGTTAGAGAAAGCAATGGCATCTCATTCGATGAATCGATTGAGAAGATCTCTAATCTGGATTCCTCGGTAATCATTGCGGTAATCAGTTCATTGAAAGGGGCAGAGCTTCAGAATACGAAATTAGCGATTCTCATGAAAACGCTCACGAAGCTTATTGAGAAACGAGACACAAAGAAAATTCTGAAGCTTCTGAATTCGCGAATTTCTGGAGAGGCTGAACAAGCAGCAATAAACCTAATAAGAAAGAGGTTTCAGGAAATTACAGAGCAAGTCTGTCGGGTCGAGGAAACTCGATCTAGGTTAGGGTCTTTGATAGACCTAGTAAGCCTTGCAATTAAGCTCGGCCTTTCCGCCAACATTGATTCGCTTTTCCAGGAAGTAGTACAGACCATGAAGAAATACGAGAAATATGTAACAAAAAAAGCGTTGGAGGATCTGGCGTCTCTTCTTGAAAACGTTGGTAAAAGAGGAGTTGCAAGAGATCTCCTGAATGTGATCCTTTTTCGGATGGACAATCGAGATATCAGTGCGGAAGTCGTTCTGAGACTTGCGAAGCTTGGTCTTGAGGAAGAAGAATTTCTGAGTTTCCTTTCCGAGTTTATGGTTCTTGATTCCTCTCTCGCTTGGAATTTGCTATTTGAATCGATTGCAGACACCAATTTACGGGAAGATGTAAAAGGAAAAATAGTTAATTCAATTATGGCCAAAATTCGTAGAGAGACGGATATAAACAATCTTGGAAGGTTTGCAAATCACTTTCTTGAAAGCTTCTCAAGAATAGAAGAAAAGTATTCCAGGGCAATTTATTCGGAATTCGAAATGGCTATTAGATCAACGCTGAGGTCGAGAACAGATCTTGGAGTTTTCGAAAGCATTTTCAAGTGCGCTGGAAAGATAGGGTCTGGCATCTTCAATACTCAATTTGAAATCATAATGGAGAATCTACCTTTCTTTGAACCCCACGTGATGTTCGCAGAATCATTGTTGATTTCTGATCTGAAAGAGAAGGCAAGTGAGGAGCTGTTGACAATTGCTGAAAGCGAATTCGATATTATGTCTGAGAAATCGGAAGATCTTCCTCTTTACTTGATCCGTTTGATGGATATTGCATACAAGAGCGATAATGTTGAGTTAGTTGAAGGTTTGATTCCCTCAGATATGCTTTCCGATATTCTTGTTAGTGCTGCCATTCTGCACGGAATTCCTTATTTCAAAGAAGTGGTAAGCTTCTTCAGAGTTGCATTTGGCCTTGGAGTTCAGTTAGAAGAAATACTCGGGGAAGCAGCGAAGGCGGGTAACAGAAAAGCTTGCCTAATATATTCACTTCTCTACTGTTCACTCCTGAAAGTAAACAGTTCAGAAGCATTACCAATTTTCGAGAAGATTGAACTAGATAGGACACCATCGACGGTTGTCTATGAAGTGTTTAGATCACATTTGTATGAAGGTGATTCTCAAGAGGTTTTCGAAATTGCAAATGGTGCTGCAAATTGCGAGAGATATCGTTTGACAACAATACTGTCTAATATATTGTTTGATGCGGGTGATACAGAAAGAGCTATTGAACTCATGACGAATCTTCTGAATTCCTGGCAGTCAGTGAGGCAGTATCTGGCCTGCATGAAAATAGAATCAAAGGTTCTTGAATCGCAAGCAGTGTTGACCCGAGGACTTGTGGAGCTTGTCAAAGGCCATGAACCTTCGGACTTCTGGTCAAAGACAAACCTATCAAGATTGGAGTTTTTGGCCGGCAAGACTCAAAGGGCAAAGGAAACCGCACTGTCCTGCCTGCCTGAAGAGACATCCGAATTGTCTGTAAAAAATGCCAAGAAACTTGGCTCGCTTTTCGCAGTCCTAGGAGAAACGGATCAAGCTATAACTCTTTCACGTACATTGAGCATATGGGAAGATCTCAAGTTTGAAACGAAGTCTGATAGAGAAGAGTACCTGGATTATCTGGCTTCCAAAGTTGTAGATTCTATAGAGGGTCAGCGCATTATCTCTAATCACAAGCTTGTTTCTGATGCCATAAAGATAATTAACAATGTCCCTGGCAGCAATTACAGAACGAAACTACTAATGAAGCTCTGTTCTGCTTTGAGAAAGAAGAGTCAATCTTCTCTTGAGGTAAGAAAAGAGGTCTTCAAGAGAATCTTTGAAGGACCGCTAACAGAAAGATTATCTTCTGCTATGGAATATCTGGCGAGCTATATTCAGGCCAGAGAAGTCGATTGCAGGTACTGAAGCCAGGTTTTCTGTAACCACAATTACTTGCTCTCAAAAAGCCTGTTCTTAAGATTTCCGGGAATATTCGACACTCTCCTAATTACTGTATCTTAACTATTACAGGGATTCACTATTCATAATACCTAGGGTGTCTCACAAATAAGATAGCATGAACAATATCCATAATCTTTCTCAAAGAACGACCGTTCAGTCTTGATTGGCTCCGGCTGGTAAAAGCGGACCGGGTGCCTTTGCCGCTTCTATCGCGAACGCGTTTCTCAACTGATTTCTCGAACGCTCCTACCAGTCTTCTCTGGGGCGACCTTGTCTGCATCTGTAGCACTTGTCGAGTTCGCCCATGGTCGAAGCTCTTTTACCCCATCCGACACTATGGCTTGAAGACGGAGAGACAGACTTCCAGAGACACTCTGTAGTTATCGAACGCTTTCAGCACAGGCAGGACCATGCTGTTGGCCATTATGGTGGCGACGACCTTAATTCCGGAGAAGTGCTTGTTCAAGATCCTTCTGTTCTTCTTGTAGAGTTGGGTTCGCCTTTCGCCTGAGAAGCACTGATAGATTTCGACTCTCTCCAGGCTGTTGTTTGCGGCCAGTATCTCTTTCAGAAACTCTTCCTTCAGCTCTTTCAGTTCCTGAACATCCTCGCTTTCGAGGCAGTATATCGAGATCATCAGGAAGACGTCGTCTATTACCTCAGATACCGAAGGAATCCAGATTCTCTCCTTCTGTATCTTCCCGGCAGGCAGGAACTCGTAAGACAGTTCCGTCATTATGAGAGATGGCCTGCTGTTTTCAGAGATGAAGATCTGCGCGCCCGGAATTATTCCGCCTTCGTAAGGGTGACCTGACCCGACCAGGAACTGTGTCGTGAATGTTCCCATGTTTCCATCCCCTTTCCCTGTAACGTATTGAGAAGCTTCCTAATAGCCGCTATTACCGTTATATTGCCTGAAGGTAAGGCCATTGACCCCTATCGGAACGGGAGAGTTGCCGCCTTCACCTGTGTAGATTATACAGGACCTTCGTAATGGATATATAATACTTATCACAAAGTTTCCGTAACTTATGACGGTCTGACTATGCTGTAAAATATAAATGTGTATGCAAATCTATGTAGGTTAAGAGAGTATGAGACAGTTCTACTTCTTAATAAGTACGTAGACGAGAGATCTAAGGTAGATCCCACCCTTTCAAGAGTCAGCGTATATGTCGATCCTGGAACACCCGGACATTACCGGCCCTTGAGAAGACTCCCAGAACCCAAATCCCACACGGTCAAATCCGTTCGTTATTCTATCCTGTTAAGGTGGCGATTTTCGTAGCTTCCTAATCGGATAGTCCATCCCATCATTTCACGCATCTCCACAGAGCACTACGCTTTCACAAATTATCCCGTTACCCACTCGATGACAAACTCTTCGTGCGTTTGTAGAGAGGTAAGAAAGATAACCGACCCGTTAACCGGGAGGCGGCTTCGGTCGCGAAAAAAAGGAGGAGTGATTAAGTTGCTGATGGAAATACCGTCAATGGAAATGCCCGAATGGATCAGAAACCCAGGGGAGTTCGACATAAGGAACATTCTGCAGGACTCTCTCTGCTACCTTGCCAGCGGCCTTCACGGCCATTTTGTCAAATGCTACATGGGAAACGCTTACAGCTTCGTGTACATCGACTACTTCATAAGCCGAGAAGATCTGCTGCAGGATATGGCCGAGTACGGGTTCACAGGTTACCGAGTGATCCGACAAGAATCGATAGACCCGTACAGACTCCATCGGGGTGGATGGGACGCGCTTACGTGGTATTACCGCGAGGACGATCCGCGAGGAGAGAGGCGGTTCGATCGCTTCCGTGGAGACCGCGAAAGAGGTTACTTCGCAGGATATCGAGACATTCTGAATCCTTCGTGGAAGAAGGTCCTGCCGGTTGAGCGAGATGGCAACCCTAACTCGTGGCGTGAGATCCAGAAAGAGCCCTTCGCCGAATGGTTCATCTTAGAGAGGACCGAAGAGTACGACGAGACGCACAATCCGAAACGCTTCTCCTTCTTCTTTCTCAACACCGAGGCTGTTGCTGCCTACCAAGCACTTTACCTCGAAAACCTTATGGCCCCAAAGATCCTTGTAGTTCCGCAGCACGGCTTCGGCATGAACTGGACAGACTTCAGAAGCAGAGAGAGGATACTTGCAAGGACAATATTTTATCGAGACAATCCCCTGCCCGAATACATCGTCGGCATGGCCGGTTTTTATGAACCCTGGCCGGAATACACGAAGCGGGTGAAGAAGTACCGTAGCAGGTATAGCGGCTTCATTACCGTCTGGAGGTACTCGGGAGACCCCGCAAGGCTCAATCCACCTGTTTCCGAGCAGAGAGGGAACCATCAGCAGGAAACATCTGAAAACGATCTCGTCTTTGTCGAGAACGGCGAGTTCGAGATGAGCGAGGTAGGGAGAATACGAGATATTGCCGAAGGTAATACCCTCTATGTGATGCTTACCTATGATTTCTATATCGGCAAATACACCGTCACGTGTCAGGAGTACTCGAGGTTCTGCAGGGAAACGGGCGCAGAAGAACCCGTGGATGAAGAATCCCCGAACGGCACAAAACCGGTTACGAATGTGAAATGGTTAGACGCCATCTCCTACTGCAACTGGTTGAGCGAAAAGGAAGGCCTGCCCCCGGCGTACGATGAATTGGGAAAGCTGCTTGATTGCGACGGCTCACACACGACCGACTTAAGAAGAGTTGCCGGCTACAGGTTGCCGACCGAGGCCGAATGGGAATACGCGGCCAGGGGAGGGAACAAGAGCAGAGATTATATCTTCGCCGGAAGTAACGACGTCGATGAGGTCGCCTGGTATATTGAAAACTCATCCGACAGAACTCGAGAGGTCGGGTTGAAGAGCCCGAACGAACTCGGACTTTACGATATGTCCGGCAACGTCTGGGAACTGTGCAGCGACAACAGCGACAGATACTCGGAGGGACTGGAGATAAACCCGTATGGGGAAACCGGTGTGTTCAAAATCCTTCGTGGCGGAAGCGTACGTGAAGACCGTGAAGAAGTAACGATTTCGGCTCGTGATTTAACAGGGGAGCGTTACACAAACTCATCTATAGGCTTCCGCATAGCGAAGACAGTGCTGGTCGACGGGGGAGAGCAGTGATGGACTTTCCGGGCAGCGTGCAGAACTTCATCTATCTTCTTTCCAAACTCGGTCAACAAAACAAGATGCTCTCGGAAAAGGCAATCGAATACTTCTGGAGCTCCCTTTTGTTGAAGAAACTATCACAGAACGTACAATTCAGTGACGTCTTCTGGAGGTTCGTGTTCTTCGGAAAGAGCGGGAAAGAGCGGGCCGATCTCATGGAGAGCGCGATATCCGAGCTCATCGTCGAGCATCCGGAATTCGCTTTCATGGACTTCAAAGGAGAATTGGGCGGGGCGTTCAAAGAAGACTCGCCCCTCTTCCACAGAACCTGCGCTTACGCCGACGGCATGATCGACGGACTCTCCATCAGGGACATAGATCTTTTGATAGGCCCCTTCTACACGGGAATGTTCTCATTTGCGATCGACTCCAATCTTCTCTATTCTGACATCATAGTGCCGATGGAAATACTGGATATGATGGTCGATCTGCTCGAAATCGAACCGGGAATGACCGTTTACGACCCTGCTTTCGGTTACGGACGGGCCTTCTACACAGTCTTCAGGAGAGAAGGCTTCGACTACACTTCCTTCGCCGGACTTGAAATCGACCCTAGGAAATGGCGACTCACAAAGATTATCCTTTCCCTTGTCGGGATAGACGTCTCGAAGCTCGTAAGGGGCGATTCCCTTGTGAAGCCGACGAAAGAGACTCTCTATGTGGAAGAACAGTACGACAGGGTGATTATCGAGCCACCAACAGGCGAGCGCATGGTATTGCAGGAGCTGAAGACTGATTTCTTCCTCCGAAACATTCTAAATATCTCGTCCGGTCTCATAAGCCAATGGGACTTCATTAACCATGGAATGCGCTCGATGAAGGATGACGGCAAGCTCGTGACGCTAATTACGAGAGGAGAGCTGAGAGAAGGAAATAAGGAAATAATAGACAACGACTGGCTTGAAGCCGTAGTACAACTCCCCCTTGGAGCCGTTCACGGCGGAAACGACGACTGCTGTTTGCTTGTCCTTAACAAGGCGAAGCCCATCGGCAGGAAAGGACAGGTCTTCATGTCGGTATCCAAGAGCAGCGGCAGAGAGCCTTTCTGCTTCGAAGTGAGAGAGGAGAATCTTTTGCTCAGTTCAGTCATGAGAAACTTCAGGGACTGGAAAGGCGAAAGCGGAGTATGCGCGCTGATCCAGATCGATACGATAAAGAACAGCGGCTATTCCCTGGTGCCTGGCGACTACTCGATAATCCCCGTGAAGAAAGACCAGCTGCCCGAGGATTACGAAATCTTCCTGACTTCCCCGACCGTCGAGCTGGATTCCATCGGTGAGTTCCTCGAATCACACAGATACTTGCGGAAGTCGAAGAATGCCGAACTTCCCGAAGGTCATGAGCCAGATGGAGAATCGTATGAAGGCAAGGTCTACAAGTACCCTCGCTTGGAGGTCGATGAGAAGGGCATCGTTCAGCTGATCTCTCTAAAGGAGCATGCCGGAGAACTCACAAAAGCGGCCGAGAAATCCCTTCTAAGAAAGAACGACATCATCTTCAACAGAAGAGACGACATAACGACCATAGGGCTGGTGACCGACATCCCTTCAGACGCGTCGATACTGCCCTCAGGCAATCACATAGTCTTTAGAGTCGCCGGCGAATACGATCCTGTAAAGGTCTTCAACATTCTAAGGAGCGACTACGGCCAGTTTCTCATTAGAGAAGCCACAAAGCACCTTTTCATGGAGTTTCTGCCCTTGCACGCAATTCAGGCCATGAGGCTTCCGGTAGAGGCAATCAAGGCCGACAGACCTGAACATAGCGGATCGCAGGACAGAAGAATTTCGACAGACGAAGGGAGTGATTCCGATGTTTGAAGAAGTGACGAAGGCCGAAATGCCCGAATGGATAAAGAATCCCGCGGAATTCGACATTCATGACGTGTTGAAAGACTCTCTGTATTACCCGGCCAGCGGCCACGACGGCCATCCGGTCGAGTACTTTATGGGAAATGTCTACAGTTTCGTATATGTCGACTACTCCATAAGCAGGGAGAAACTGCTCGAAGAGATCGCCAACAAGGGATTCAGGGGATACAGAGTTATCCGCCAGCTTCCAATAAGCGAGAGCCAGCTAGCGCCGAACGGCTGGAGGATCAGGGTAACCCCGGACCGTGCCGAACACCACCAGCCCGACCATTATTCGGATGTGTTCGAGAAGCCCTTCGCCGAATGGTTCATATTCGAGAGAACCGAAGAGTACGGTGAAGACCATAATCCGTCCAGGTTCTCGCTGCTTTTCATATGTGCGGACGGCGCGGCGGCTTATCAGGCGCTTTATCTAGAGAACAGGATGGCTCCGAAGATTCTGGCCATAATCCAGCCAGGGGAAGCCTTCGGCTGCAACTGGACCGACTTCACCAGCAGGCGGCTCATAATGGCCCGGTCGGTCTTCTACGGGACCAACCCTCTGCCCGAATATGTCATAAACGGAGGCATAGGCCGCAGCGAATTCTACAGAGCGCCCATCTGGCCGGAATACTCCGAGTTTGTCAAGAAATTCAATATAGGCGCAAAGTACTTCAGGATCTGGGCCAGAAGCGATCGCCGGGGGATAGGAAATTGAGACTGACGGGATTTTTCAAGTGTTCGGACTAAACCAAAAGGAGGT
>MPOY01000240.1 GCA_001896715.1 Methanoculleus sp. EBM-46 | reverse complement strand
GTCTTCTACATCAAGGAGATGCTCGGCGGCGACTACAGCCGGTTCAACACCATATTCAAGTTCTACTTCGATGCCTGGATCCTCATCGGGACCGGCTTGCTCCTCACCATAGGGGGATGGTTTGCCGCCCGCCGCCCGATCCTCCCGGCGCGGCGGTGGGTTGCCGTCGCCGCGGCCGCGGCGCTCGTCGCCGCCCCGCTCGCTCTCGATATCGACATCGGCCGGGGGCTCCTCGGGATCACCCATCCCCCGGAAGGCTACCACACCCTCGACGGGCTCGCCTCCATCGACCCCGGGGAGGCCGCGGCGATCGACTACCTCGGAACGCTCGGCGGCGGCCACCGGCTCGTGGAGGCGGAGAACGGGGATTACGGCTACTACTCCCGTGTCTCGTCGTTCTCCGGCATCCCGGCAGTCCTCGGCCAGATCAGCCACGAACTGACCTGGCGGGGGAACGGGGCGTGGTATGCCGACCGCCCGGCGGACATCCGGGCGATCTACGAGAACCCAGGAGAAACCCTCGCCCTGATGGCGAAGTACAACGCGACCCTCCTCTACGTCGGTGAGGCGGAACGGGCGCGTTACGACGTTTGTCTGCCGGAGAGCGGGCTCGCCCTGATCTACGAGAGGGGCGGGGTCCGGATATACGCACCGGAAGGCGTAACCATTATACCTCCCGGGTGACAGGGTGGGGCTCATGACGCGAGCAACTGCAGTCATGGAGGTGCGGATATGACCCCGGAGACGGCTACGGCCGAGGTCGCGAAGAGCGTGACCATCAATATCGTATCCGTGAACATGGCGTTCGACCTGGATACGATCACGGTCCCGGCGGGTGCGGAGGTGACCATAAACCTCGACAACCAGGATGTCGGCATACCGCACAACGTCTCGTTCTACACTGACTCATCGGCGGCCGAGACGATCTTCGTCGGCGACCTCATCACCGGCCCGGACAAGGTGACCCAGACATTCACGGCGCCGGCGGAGCCGGGGTCCTACTACTTCCAGTGCGATGTCCACCCGTTCATGAACGGGACGTTCGTCGTGGAGTAGGATCCATCAGAGCGCGACGGTCGCGATGATCGCTACGGCGTAGACGATCAGGGTCGCGTGGATGAGCGGGAGCGCCTGCATCGCGGCAGCCGGGCTTTTCCCCCGGAGGATGAGGCAGGCTGCGCCTGCAAGGAGGGCGAGCCCCGCCAGGAATCCGGCGAGGGCCACCGGTCCGAGGGCGAGGCCGAAGGCGACCGCCGTCACGGCATGGGCGGCCGCACACCCGGCGACCCAGGCGGCCGCACCTCTCATGCCGTAGAGGACCGGGATCGTCGCCATCCCCCGGGCGCGGTCGTTTGCGACGTCGGCGATGTCGTTTGCCGCGAGGTGCGCGAGCGCCCAGGGGTAGAAGAAGAGGAAGATGAGGAGGGCGGTCATATCGGGGTTGCCGATAACGAGGTAGCCGGCCACGGGAAAGAGGGCGAAGTCCGTCCGCCCGACCACCTGCGCGAACGGGAGGGTCTGGCGCCGCTTCTTCGTCTGGTAGAAGTATTCGACCAGGTAAGAATAGCCCATGATGCCGAGGACGGAGAGGTTGTGCGGGATAGGGAGGGTCGCGGCGAGGGCGGCCGCGGCTCCGGCAAGGGCGATGAAGAGGGCGAACGCCGCCCGGGGCGATATCTTCCCCTCCGGTATCGGCCGCGCCCGAAACGGCCGCCAGTAGCGGGTGAGCGAGCTATCGACGTCCCGGCGGTCGTACTCCCGGTCGACGTAGTCGTTCAAGACGAGACCGGCCTCGAACCCGAAGAGGCCGATGAGCGCCGCACGGCCGACGAGTTCCCACGAGAATCCGCCGTAGTTCTGGAACGCGAGTGCGAGCCCCGAGCAGAAAAGCAGCGGCCAGACGAAGAAGAAGTGAATACGGGTCAGATCGGCGAGCGCTGCGAAGGTCTCTCTCATGGGGTGTATGATGGGGTATACGGCCGCACCCAAAAAAAGGTTGCAGATCTCACCCGAACCCTTTATGTATACCCGTGGCATCTACCCCCTCCCCCACGGGGGAGGTCAATGGCATGAAGAACTACTGGTTGATCATTGCAGCGGTCTTCGCGGCCTGCTGTGTCGGTCCCGCCTCCGCCCAGACCGCTGCCGAGGCAAATGCCTCGATCACGGTGGCGGACCAGGAGGTCGTGGGCAACGGGGTCGTCGGGAACATAACGGTCGAGAAGGTCGTGAGCGACGGCCCCGGATGGGTCGCCATCCATAACAACCTCTTCGGGCATCCCGGCGGCGTCATCGGGTATGCTCCGGTAAAGGATGGAGAGAATACGAACGTCACGGTCACGGTCCATACGTTCGTCGCCCTCGATACCCTGTTTGCGGTTTTGCACCACGATTACGGGAAGGAGGGCGTCTTTGAGTACCCCATCCCCGACGTCGAGCAGAAGACAGGGGGCGAGATCGTTATCGTGCCCTTCAACGTAACATCCAAAAGTGCTACCCTGATGAACCTGACCGAGCTCTGCCCGCGGTGAGGG
>MPOY01000437.1 GCA_001896715.1 Methanoculleus sp. EBM-46 | reverse complement strand
TGCCGCGCAGGAACGCCACATGACGCAGTTGATCAGCGCCGAACTCCTCTCTCCTCCCTCCGAGAGCGAGAAGTAGTGGTGGCCGGATGAGTGGTTCTTGTAGTTGGTCACCTCCCCCCGCACCCAGATCTCCTGGAGGCGGGCGTCGTCAAGGAGGTCGCAGATGAGGGTCGAGACCTCAGAGACTCCAAAGATCAGACCCCCGGGTTGATCCGGATCGGCGGCAGGACCGCTCAACATCATCACAATCTATTAGACCGATGGTTTATATCAAGTAATATTATGCCCCGTTTCGCCGTCTCGACCATGTTCTTCCACGAGTACCCCTGCGACCATATCTTTGACTACATCGCCGAATCAGGCCTCGACAGCCTCGAGTTCTGGGTCGAAACCCCGCATTTCTGGCTTGCCGGCCGCCCCGAAGGCGACCTCTCCTGCTGCATCGCCGATCACCCGGACCTCTCCCCCATCACCATCCACGCCCCGTCGCTCGACTTAAATCCCTGCTCCATCAACCCCGAGGTCGCCGCGATATCGGTCGACTACGCCGTCGAGTCCGTCCGGATGGCCGACCGGATGGGCGCCGCCGTGGTCACGGTCCACCCCGGGAGACGGACGGCGAAACGGCCCCCGAGCGCCTACGACTACCAGCGGTTCGAGAAGTATGTCGCACGGCTCCGGGAGGCGGCGTCGGAGGCGCGGGTGAAGGTGGCGATCGAGAACCTGGAGCCCCGGGTCAACGCCCTGCTCACCACGGCGGAGGATGCGGCCGAGGTGCTCGAACGAGAGCCCTGGCTCCGGTTCACCCTGGATATGGGGCACGCCATGATGACGTCCTGTGACGAGGTGCTCCGGTTCATCGACCTCTGTATCGAGCGGATGGTAAACGTCCACGTCAGCGGACTCGGAGAGAACGGGCGGCCCCACTACCCCATCCACGACGACCCGGATGCGATGCGGGTTCTCACCGAACTTGCCGACCGCGGCTACGACGGATACCTGACCCTTGAACTCGAGGATATGGTCTTTCCCGGGGCACTCTCGTCTGAAGAGAAGATCGTGGTCCTTAAACGCCAATTAGAGACCTTCGAGAAGGTCTTCTCCTGAAGCGCTGGGTTTATAACCCCTGCCTGCAACATAATTCATATATTCAGCAGGTAACCGGACAACCGGATGTTGCCGCTTGGTGCGGCGTGGAGTAAATGGTAATCGTAGACCTTGTCACCGTAGAGATCATACTCTTTATCATCTGTCTGCTCCTCTCGGCCTTCTTCTCAAGTTCTGAGGTCGCCCTTATATCGATAACCCGGGCGAAAGTCCGCGCACTCTTAAACCAGGGTCGGAAGGGAGCGGAAGCGCTCGACGTACTGAAACGATCGACCGACACCATCCTGATCACCATCCTGATCGGGAACAACATAGCAAACGTTGCCGCAGCATCGCTTGCGACCGCGATCGCGATCGGCATCTACGGCGACGTCGGTATCGGCATCGCGACCGGCGTCACGGTCATCCTGATGCTGGTCTTCGGCGAGATCGGGCCGAAGATGTACGCCTCCCGGCACACCGAGAGCCTCGCGCTCAGCGTCGCCCGGCCCATCCTCTACCTCTCAAAGGCGCTCTACCCCGTGCTCTGGATATCGGACCGGATCAACCGGCAGTTTGCCTTCAGGCCCGGCGTGACCGAACCGGTCGTCACCGAGGAGGAGATCAAGGAGTGGATCGACGTCGGTGAGGAGGAGGGGACGATCGAGGAGCAGGAGCGGGATATGCTCTACTCCGTCCTGCGCTTCGGCGACACGACGGTCCGCGAGGTGATGACGCCCCGGATCGACGTCGTGATGATCGAGGATGCGAACACGATCGAGGGCGCCCTCGCCTTATTCAACGAGACCGGTTTCTCCCGGATCCCCGTCTACCACGAACAGATCGACAACGTCGTCGGTCTCCTGAACGTGAAAGACGTCTTTGCGGCGGTCGTCCGCCAGCAGACGAGCGCGATGATCCGCGACGTGATGTACGAGCCCTACTTCGTCCCCGAGAGCAAGAAGATCGACGAACTCTTGAAGGAACTCCAGGTGAAGAAGCAGCATATGGCCGTCGTCCTCGACGAGTACGGGTCGTTTGCCGGCATCGTGACGGTCGAGGATATGCTTGAGGAGCTGGTCGGCGAGATCCTGGACGAGTTCGACGAGGAAGAGCCCGAGGTGCAACGGGTCGAGGAGAACGTCTACCTGGTCGACGCACGGGCATGGGTGGACCACCTCAACGAAGACCTGCACCTCGCCCTCCCGCTGACGGATGCCTACGAGAGCATCGGCGGCCTCGTCATCGACCGCCTGGGGCACATCCCCCGCCGCGGCGAGGTGGTCAAACTCGAGGAGAGCAACATCACGCTGGTGGTGATGCAGATGCGGGGCCGCCGCCTCGTCAAGGTGAAACTGATCGTCGCTCCCCCGCCTGCTCCGGAGGAGTCCCGGTAAGGAGAGAATGTCCATGGAGAGGAAGAAACGGATTGCAACACTCGCATCGGGAAGAGGATCGAACTTTCAGGCGGTCATCGATGCCGTCGCGGCCGGGGATATCCCGGCGATCTGTGTCGGCCTCATCACCGACAACCCGCAGGCCTACGCGGTCGAGCGGGCAAGAGCCGCCGGCATACCGGTGACGGTCGTCGATTATGCGCGGTTTCCCTCAAAGGCCGCTTACGAGGAGGCGCTCCTTGCCGCGATGCGAGGTTGCCGGGCGGATCTCTTCGTCCTTGCCGGCTACATGCGGATCCTCGGGGCCGCGATCGTGCATGAGTTCTCGGGCCGGATGATGAACATCCACCCCGCCCTGCTCCCGGCGTTCGCCGGCCTGCACGCGCAGCGCCAGGCGATCGAGTACGGGGTGAAGGTCTCGGGCTGCACCGTCCACCTCGTGGACGAGGGGATGGATACGGGCCCCATCGTCGTCCAGCGATGCGTCCCGGTCCTCTCGGACGACGACGAGTCGGCGCTTGCCGACCGGATCCTCGCAGAGGAGCACAGAGCCCTCCCGCTTGCCGTGAAACTCTTCTGCGAGGACCGCCTGGAGGTCGCCGGCCGAAAGGTGCGGGTCCGCTGACACCGGCCTGCTATATATCCTTTAGTCGCTAACCGTAAGACCCACCAATCGGCAGAACGGATCGGATCATGGCAGACACCACACGAAGATCGGGCTCGCGGAGGCTTGCCCGCGAGAGGATTGCCATCCTTTTCGCGCGTGCCGCGGAGTTCTACCCCGATAACCCCGCATGGAGCAACCGGTGCGTGGAACTCGCGCGAAAGATCGGCATGCGCCACCGGGTGCGGATAGATCGGCCGCTGAAACGCCGGTTCTGCCGCCGGTGCAGCGTCTACCTGGTCCCGGGCGCGAATGCCCGGGTCCGGATCTACCGCGGGCGCGTGATCGTCACCTGTCTTGCCTGCGGGCACCGGTCACGCTACCCTGTCGGGAGGCGAACCTCGTGAGCAGAGAGTCGTTTCAGGATATCAAGCCCACCGTCTGGGTGGGGAAACGGGGCATCAGCAGCCTCATGATCGATGAGATACGGCGCCAGCTCGAGACCCGGAAGATCGTCAAGGTCCGGTGGCTCAGGAACACCGAGGTCGATCCCGAGGAGGTGGCGGTGTCGGCCGGTGCGGTTCTCATCGAGGTCAGGGGGCGGACCTTCGTCCTTGCAGAGCGGCGAAGTCGATCGCCCGGTCGCAATTCTCGAAATATATAAAACATCACTGGACGAATATGTAAAGACTGTTAGCAATAGTGAGGTTCATCTATGACGACTGTATACGACATCCCTGCCGATATGTTGATCCGGCAGGCAGCAGAAGAACTTAAGAAAAATCCCGCAATTCAGCCCCCCGACTGGGCCGATTTTGTGAAGACGGGGGTACACAAAGAGATGCCGCCCGAGAACGACGACTGGTGGTACGTGCGCGCGGCGGCGGTCTTCCGGCGCATCTACACCGACGGCCCCGTCGGGACCCAGAGGATGCGCTCCATCTACGGCGGCAAACACGACAGGGGCTCGGCTCCGTCCCGGTTCAAGCGGGGAAGCGGGTCGATCGTCCGGAAGATCTTCCAGCAGCTCGAGGCGGCCGGCTACGTCGCTCACACAAGCGAAGGGCGCATGGTCACCGCGGCCGGCAGATCGTTCCTCGATAACGTTGCAAACAACGTAAAATCTCAAGTTTCCGGGATTTCACCCGGAATCGCGAAGTATTGATCAGGGAGGTATGACTGATGGTAGATGACGAACTCGCAGAACTCCGCCGCCGGAAGATGGAACAGATGCAACGGCAGGCGATGGATCAGCAGGCGATGGAGGACGAAGTAGAACGCCAGCGGCAGATCGAGTCACAGATCCGCGTCGTGCTCATGGAGATCCTCGAGCCTGAAGCGAGGGAGAGGCTCAATACCATCAAGTTGACCCGGCCGGAGTTTGCAAAGGCGGTCGAACAGCAGCTGGTGGTGCTTGCCCAGAGCGGCAGGGTCCGGCAGCGGATCACCGACGATCAGTTGAAAGCCCTGCTGACGCAGTTGACGCCGTCAAAGAAAGAGTTCAGGATTACGCGAAAGTAATGGAAGCAGGTCTGCTCTTCTCGGGAGGGAAAGACAGCGCGCTTGCAGCAGTCATGCTCGCGCGCGACTACGGCGTGGAACTGAATACCTGCGTATTCGATCCCGCTCGCGATGTTCCGGCGGTGCGGGCCGCAGCGGCCGCATTACACCTCCC
>MPOY01000608.1 GCA_001896715.1 Methanoculleus sp. EBM-46 | reverse complement strand
CCCCCTCCCGAGCTGCCGCAACAGGGCAACAAGAAGAACGAACCGGGTTTTCCAGACCAGCAGGCCTATCATATCCAACCGGCATATGAACTTCTCATGAGCTCGCCCGCGCCCGATGGCATCTACCGCTACTGGGGAAAGTACAACACCGATGACGGCCTTACATGGCACCTTCTCGCCTACCATTGCCTGGACGTCGCGGCAGTCGGTCGCGAACTGATACGGAGAGACCCACAGATGTTCCAAAAGATCGCCGGGACGATCCCCCTCAGGGATGAGCAGATCTGCTCCCTCATCACGTTTTTCCTCGCCGTCCACGATATCGGGAAGTTCTCCGGGAGGTTCCAGGGTATCAACCCCGCCCTTCAGTCCCACCTCCAGGGCACCGCCTGCCGGATGCCATACAGCCACCACCACACGGCAATGGGCATGCTCGCCTTTATGCATGAGGTATGGCCGCTGGCGCTTGCCGAAGGGTGGTTTGGAACGGACCCCGGGGAAGATCCGTACGATCTCGAGGACCTCTTCCTCCCGTGGATACGGGCATCTGCCGGCCACCACGGAAAACCTGTCACCGGCAACGGCACGTTCTCCGAACTCTTCGGCCCGATGGACCGGGAGGCGGTCTGCGAGTTCGCCCGGGCCTGCGCGGGTCTCTTCCTCTCGGGGCCTCCCGAAGAATCCATCCGGTATTCAACCGAACTGCACGAAACATTCACCCGCGTATCGTGGCTGATCGCCGGGTTGACCGTTCTGAGCGACTGGATAGGGTCGGATGCGGGGATATTCCGGTATCATCAGGATACGATACCCCTTTCGGAGTACTGGCAGCGCTGCGCCGTCCCGGGAGCGAAGGCAACGGTCGACGCAGCAGGCGTCCTGCCATCCGTCATCGCTCCTTTTCCGGGGATGGCGTCCCTTTTGCCGGAAAACGCTGTCCCGACACCCCTGCAGGAGACCGTCGCCGGCTACGAACTGGCCGGGGGACCCTCCCTCTTCATCATCGAGGACGTTACCGGGAGCGGGAAGACCGAGGCCGCACTTGCTATGGCACATCGCCTCATGGAGGGCGGGTCTGCCGAAGGCATCTTCATGGGGCTGCCGACGATGGCAACCGCGAACGGCATGTATCGCCGGTTCGGTGAAAAATACCGGCAGTTATACCGGGATGGCGAGCACCCCTCGCTCCTGCTGGCCCACAGTGCGCGGGAGCTCTCCAGCCTCTGGCGCCAGTCCATCGGCCCGAAGATCGACAAAAAGACCTTCTCCCCCGATGGAGAGGCGGGGTCGGCCGAATGTGCAGCCTGGCTCTCGGATAACCGGAAGAAAGCCCTCCTCGCTGATGTCGGCGTCGGCACCGTAGACCAGGCGCTCATGTCCGTGCTGCCGCT
>MPOY01000543.1 GCA_001896715.1 Methanoculleus sp. EBM-46 | reverse complement strand
TGTCTCCTCAAAAACAAAATCCGTTTATTAACTTTCCTCAAGGTATGTGTGGAGAATCGATTGGGATATATCTTTTGATACGCGTTTGGTATGCTGGATCGCCCATACGGCGAGATATGGCAGACTTCTTCTCGGAAGAGAGATCCCGGGATATCGGGCGGTCGTATCCAGAATTTTGAAGATCACCCCGCCGACGACCCCGCCGGCCCGCGAGCGCTGATGGTGGAAACCCGTTTCTCCTCCCCGGCCTTCTCCGCCAGGGAGCCGCTCCAGTGCCCGGATCCCGGCCTCAAAATCCTCATCGCACCGTTCCATCTGCTACAGCGAGTCGCACCTCACGGTGCTCCCGCTCCGGTTCTAACGAATCGTCGCGCCTTACAGATTCACTTCATATCCCGGTTCGTCGCGTAAGACCGGGCTCCGGGGTGGTCTTTGCACCGGTCATCCTGGTAACCCTACTGGAGGACAGTAGGACGGTGAAGCCCAAAAGCCTGGCTGTAAGAGTTATATGCAGAAAAAACGGGCGCAACGTTGCGCATCCTACCGCGATGGGCTGGAGGAGAAGTGTCGGGTCAGAAAGCCACTGCGCCCCCCGGCCTCTTCCTTCATCCGGTGAGCTCAACCTCGCCTGCCGCAAGAGGCCGGCAGCAGAGCCTGCCGCTGTGGACATCCCTCATTACGACATCGATCTTCCGGGAGACCTCTGCGGTGTAATACGCTTCGCCGCAACGGTCGCAGATGAGTGCGGGGACATCCCTGATGACAATGATCTCGTCCCCGATCCGTGCGATGAATTCGGCCGTTCCCTCGTGCAGTGTCCCTTTACAGAACGTGCATCGCTCTGGAATCATTTGTTTTTCCTCCTTGTTCGGGTGTCGATCCAATGTTCGTCGTCCGGCATATAGGCGGTGATGACCCGAAGGTGGTCATCACAGATCCCAAGTACTACATGATATGCGTGGTCACGTATATAACCGAGCATGAGCAGGGAGGGACAGGGCTCGTCATCGGGATACGATTCGATGATCTCGCCGACCTTGATGGCTGAGAAGAGATCATCGGTGGAGATGTTGCGCTCAAACATTCTGACCCGGGCATGATGCGAGATGATGACTGAATCCCGGCTTACCAACCCGATGATATCCTCCCTGTTGTGACCCACGCTCTTCCCTTGTGGATCAACTCTATCTCATGCACACAAAAACCTTCTTGACCGCCAGTCCACGGGGAGCCTGCCCTCTCGGCTTACACAGTATAGGCATTCTTCCGGCGTGGTTCTTTCAGTCTTCCCGATAAAGTCAGGCTGATACCTTCTCCCGGGTATACCCTATAATCGTCTGTCATATTCCCGGGACCATGCAGACACGGAAGATGCTCCGCATCTCCCTGCCAGGCACGACCCAGAGCGTTGTGCCGCAAAGGAGAACCAACCATGGCAGACTTCGTGCAGAAGACCGCCAACAAGACAGCGGTCCGGGACCTCGCCGTCCCGATCGCCGACATATCGGCATTTGACACCCTCGTCGAGAGCGTCATCGACGACAACCCCTTCGGGTGCGTCGGGTATACCGGCTCTGACGGCGTCGCCGTTCCGGCGGTCGTCCGGAACCGCGAGCACTACACCGCGAAGGTGGACTTCATCGACGGTGAGGGGAAGCGCATCGGGACCGTCTCCCTGCAAGCCCCCTCGATTGCTGCGTACGAGGCGAACGCGAGCGAGACCATGAACAACATCGCCCTCGCGGCCGCGATGGGCGGCGAAGCCGTCCGGAACAGCCCCGCGGAGACCTACTACGCGCAGCTCAGGTGCCACGACCCGTCCGGTGATGACTACTGCGTCACCTTCACCAAAAAGACCGTCCGGCTCTCGTCCAGAGAGGACGAAACCATCAGGGACAAGGTCGAGACCTGGGCCGACACCGTTGGAACGCTTGAGTGAAGGGGGACGCTTCCTCCCTTTCACTTTCGCGCCGCACAAGCCCCTCCCTTATCAGTCTTCCCCGCTCCAATCTCTCGTATGATGCGTCCAACTCTTCTCAGGAGCGACCAGACCCTCTTTCGCCACCCCGAGACGTTCGAGCACATCTTCGTCCCCGAACACCACCGCGACGCCCGGAACTTGCCGGACTCTTCGGGGGAGTGTGGTCCGTCCGGCACTGAAAAAACCACGGCGAACCGGCGTACCCGGGGATATCTATACTAGATGGGAAGGCCCATATCCCGATCAGGATGGACACAATCACCCGCGAGGCCGGCGGGGAGTGCGCGAGGATCATCGCCATTCTCCGGGGGAAGAAGGCGTACCTGGAGGAGACCTACCATGTCGGGTCCATCGGCATCTTCGGCTCGTGCCGGCGCGGCGAGGAGCACGAGGGAAGTGACGTGGACATCCTGGTCGAGTTCTCCGAGGTGCCGGGGATCTTCGGGTTTCTCAGGCTTGAGCGGTATCTCTCCGAACTTCTCGATAGACCGGTGGATCTGGTCGAAAAAAGTGCGCTCAAACCCCGTATCGGCCGCCGTGTCTCAAAAGAGGTCATCTACATATGACGGCTCCACGAAGCACCCTCGATTACCTGGACGACATCCTTGACGCCGTTGACAAGATCGCGGTCTTCACCTGGGGTATGTCGTATGAGGAGTTCTTCGCGGACGACAAGACCGTCTATGCGGTCACGCGAGCACTGGAAGTGATCGGTGAGGCGACCAAATGCATTCCCCGACGCGTCAGGGAGCGTTGTCCCTCTCTTCCCTGGAGCGAGATGGCCGGTATGCGCGACAAATTGATCCATGCCTATTTCGGGATCAACAGGGCCATCATCTGGAGAACGATTCAGGACGATATCCCTCCTCTCAGGTTTGCGGTTCAAAGCCTCCACGACGACCTGATATCGGAGGAAACCAGGGATGCGTCCCCATTCAGCCCGCGGGATCCTTGATCGGCCCACCTCCCGGAAGCGTCCCATGTTTCGTCTCGCCTGACCAGATATGATGAAACACTGCACGTTAGTTTGGTTGATAAGTTGAGAGAAAAATAGAGTGTTATCCCCGCAACGCGTGCCGGTTCTTATCGCC
>MPOY01000117.1 GCA_001896715.1 Methanoculleus sp. EBM-46 | reverse complement strand
GCCGACCTCCTCTACAGCAGCTACGGGATCACCCCCGCCATGGCGTCGAGCCGGATCGACTTTCCCGGAACGATCGACCGATCCGATCTCGCCTCCGCCGAACTCTTCCTCGTCGCTCCTTCGGGGGGCTACACCCGGGAGAACATACCGGTGATCAACCGGCTCTTCTTCAACCGCGAGGGGACAGGCAGCATGCCTTCGTTCTTTGAAACTATCCTCTCGGCGCTCTTCCCGGGGTCGAGCGGGAAGGAGTGGGTGAACGTCTTTGACTCCGACGAGACGGTGCAGATCGGGATCGACCGGCGGGACGTTCTGCCCTACCTGCGGTCCGAAGGGAACTTTGCGCTGGTCCAGGATGAGAAAGACTACCTTGTCCTGTCAAACGCCGTTCTCCGGGCCGAACGGAGGTGATAGGATGGAGACCATCATCGAGGCAAAACACCTGAACAAGGCATACAACGACCGGGTGACCGCTCTTCTGGATGTGAACCTCGCCATCTGGAAGGGCGAGTTCGTCGCCCTCCTCGGGAGGAGCGGCAGCGGGAAGAGCACGCTCCTGAACATACTCGGCGGCCTTGACGCCCCGACGTCGGGAGAGGTCCGCATCGGCGGTAAAAACATCGATTTCAGCGACCGAAAGGCACTCATCGCTCTCCGGAGAGGATCTATCGGGTTTATCTTCCAGAGTTTCAACCTCATCCCGGCCCTGACGGCGCAGGAGAACGTCGAGTACCCCCTCCTCTTCAACTATCACGACAGGGCCGCGCGGAGAGAGCGGGCCGCCGACCTCCTCGCGACCGTGGGCCTTGCAGATCGGGCGCACCACTATCCACGAGAGATGAGCGGCGGCGAGCAGCAGCGGGTGGCGATCGCACGGGCCCTCGCCGGAGACCCGCTCATCGTCCTTGCCGACGAGCCGACAGGGAACCTGGATTCAAAGACGCGCGACGAGATCTTCGGCCTGATGCGGCAGGTGAACCGGGAGCGGGAGACGACGTTTCTGATCGTCACCCACGAGCGCGAGCTCGGGCAACGGGCGGATCGCACCATCGAACTCCTCGATGGGAGGGTGGTATCGTGATCTTCGGAAGGCTGATCGATTACCTGAAGGTCTCGGCCCACCAGGTCGCCCGAAAACGTATGCGCGTCTTTCTCACCGCCCTCGGCATCGCTATCGGCGTTGCGGCGGTCGTCGGGACCGTCTCTCTCGGCGAAGGGGTCCGCTACCAGGCGGTGGAGGCGATCAAGGAGCAGTCCGACCTCACGCTCATCGAGGCGACCGCGGATATCCGCGGAGGCGCGATCCAGCTCATCACGCCGGCAAAGATCGACGAACTCGCCGCCATCCAGCACGTCGAGGCTTCTTCGGCGGTGGTCAGGGAAGCGTACACCACGAAACGGCAGACCTACCTTGAGGTCGTGGGCGTCGATCCCGGCGGGATCGAGGGCGTGATCCGGCCGAAGTTCCTGAGAGGCGGCCCCCTCGAGCCCGGCTCCCGGCAGGCGGTGCTCGGGCACGACGT
>MPOY01000367.1 GCA_001896715.1 Methanoculleus sp. EBM-46 | reverse complement strand
TCCACATCGGGATGCAGTTCAAGTGAGGAACATCCGTGTCGTCTCTTATTACGAAGTCTGCGTGCTTCTTTTTTTTGTTCTTTCCGCCCACCTCAACGAGTGTTTCGTTTATCAGGAAGTCCCCGTTTCGCTCGTCCGGGCAGGCGAAGACTCTGCTACCCGCGTCTTCGAAGGCCTCGGCTACATAAGCCTCTCTTCTTGTGCCTGTATTTTTTGAGCCTATGGAGTAGAAAGAAGGGTCGCCGAAGAATATCTTCTCGCCTTTGGAAAAGGTTCGATTGTCATTCTCTTTGAAAATTATCCTTATTATACCCGTTGCGTCCATAACCGAGAGAAGTTCATAGAGTTTTCTCTTTCCTATTCCCCATTCTCTGCACATTCTCTCGATATTGAGGGTAGGGACTTTCGATATCGCCAGGAATCCCAGAACGGCGCTCATCAATCTAAAGTGAATATCCGAGATTTGAGGCACAAAGAACGGGACATCGCCGTGAATCGTTTTTTCGATAATGTGTTCAATCTGCTCTTTGTAGTCCCACTCCAGATATGACGGCCTGAACCCGCGGTCAAGATACTCCTCGAAAGCAGCCAGAACGTTTGTACTGCCCATTATCTCTTTGACCACTGAAGAGTCGAGAGCGAATGGACTGAGTAGCGGCAAAAGCGCTCCATCTCTCAGGTATATATACTCTCGCAAAGACATTAGAGGGATGCGGACTCTGGAAAATCTTCTGGAGAGATCCGCAATACCCTGTCTCAGTATAAGGCTGCTGCTATCGCTGGCTATTATTAGCTTTGTCGGATAGGCGTCGTAGATGGCCTTCAAATGAACGCTCCAGTCTCTCGCATAGTGAGCTTCATCGACGATTATTCCTTCGTAGCCCCTGACAAACGCTGTACTCGCTATACTCCAGAGGTCAGTTGTGGCGACCAGAGGATTGTCGGCCGACAGGTAGAGCATTCTTCTGTCTCTGAACCTGTTCAAAAGGAATGTAGTCTTTCCAACACCACGAGATCCAAAGACCAGTACTGCCCTGTTCTTCATATCTATTTCTTCGAAGTAAGGCCTCAACAATCTAGGAAGCTCCATTTCCTTCCTTTTCTTTATCTCTTCAAGCGATTGAATTAACTCATCTGTGTTCAGAATGCTCACCGCCCGTTTCGTATCGCCATGAAACGATAATAGCACATATTCGTTCTCAT
>MPOY01000187.1 GCA_001896715.1 Methanoculleus sp. EBM-46 | reverse complement strand
TCGCGGTCCCGGATCGTCCCGAAGAGCCAGGGCTGCTCGTTTCTTGCCGTCGGGGCAAGGCGTGCGCAGTCAAGGGCATCCTTGACGGCCTTATCCTCGATCGGGCTCTCTTTGTACTTCCGTACGCTGTGCCGGCTCCGTATGACGGTGACGCCGAGGTTGACCGTTCCACCAATCGGACTCATGCAACGATGGTGGGCACTCCAGGCCTAAATACCTTGGGGAAACGGATAACCGGGGGAGGGGCTCAGAAGAAGCCCGCGATCATCCGGATCATGTTCGAGAAGCCCTCGGTGATGACCACGGTCGGGTCGATACCGAGGACGGGAAAGATGAAGACGAAGTAGGCGACGGTCCCAAGCGTACTCCCGACGTTTGCAAGAGCGGCGACCAGCACCACCCGGAAGAGCGGTATCCGCCGCATCTCGGAGAAAGTCTCCGCCTCGATGATCTGCCGGAGTTCCCCCGTCGTGGGTTTACGGATCTTCGCCTCGACGATGGCTGCAAACCATCCCGCCGCAAGCAGGGGGTTGAGCGACGTCAACCAGGAGACGGCAAACGCCGTGGCGGCAGAGAAGGGATGTCCGCCGGCGAGCAGGGTGAATACCGCGCTCAGGACGCCGTTGATCAGGATCCAGTAGGCGAGGGCGGCGATCAGGACCTCGAGCCCCACGCCCGAGAAGGCTATAGCGGCGATCAGGAGGAGGAATATGATGGTGACGGCCGCCCCGATTATCTTTCCCCAGGGGAGGCCCTTCACATCGGCGGTCAGGGACGGGAGCGGCGGCAGGGTCTCCGGCGCGTTGAGGTAGCGCTGCACCCCCTGGATGTGCCCGGCACCGACGACCGCGAGCACCCGATCGTACCGGTTCCCGAGCATCAAGATCTGGTGCGCAAGGTAGGCGTCCCGTTCGTCGATCAGGGCCTGGGCGCCGTGCGGAGAGAACTTCCGGAACTCTTCCATCGCAGCGCTCACCACATCCTGGTTCGTGAGTTCGTCCACGTCGAGGTCCTGGCCCTCGACGCTCACGAGCGAGTAGATGAGGGCGCCGATGAGTTTGATCTTCTCCCAGATCCCCATTCTGCCCCAGAACCGCCCGAGCGTGATCCGGATATCCCGGTCGATGAATGCAACGGGTTTCTGGTGCTTCTCGGCCTCCTCGATGGCGACCAGCATCTCGGCACCGGGTTTCACGCCCGTCTCGGCGCCGATCCGCTGCTGGATGTAGGTGAGCACCCACTGGACGAGGAGCTGGCCGAAGTTTCCGCCCTTCAGTATATCCGCGATCGAGGGCTCGGCGATCTCTTCGGTGAGCGCCACGTACCGGCCCCGGTCGAGCTCGACGCCGACGATATCGGGCTCGAACCCCTCGATGGCGGAACGGACGTCCTCGATGCTCTTCTGCGAGACGTGGGCCGTCCCGACAAGATGGATCTCAGCCATGGACCTCCTTCACGCCCTCGCTGTCGATCACGGCGCGGCCCCCGGGCGGGATCGTCGCCTCCCGGTAGACGGCCCGGACGCCGGCCTCCTCCGCCGCCTCGGCGGCCTGCCGCCGGCAGAGGTCGGCACCGAGTGTGCGGGTTTCGCGGGGAGAGAGGGGCGTGCCGAGCCCGGGGCATTCCGAGACCCGCAGGTCGTCGTCCACGAGCATGAACGGGTAGGTGCGGCAGATCCAGGGGCGGTGGGCGTATACGGAGCACCGCCCGTCGCGGAGAAATATGCAGGCTTCATTCGTGCGCCTGATGCACCAGGCGAGGGTGTACTCCCCGCCGTTCCCGGCGTCGATGAACTCGGGGTAGGGCGCGGCGACCTCATTCCAGGTCATACCGGTCGCCGCCATGATCGCCCGCACCTCGGCCGGGCTCACGATGACGAGGTTTGAGTCCTCCGCGACCCGGCGGCAGCAGGCGCCGCACTCCCGGCACCGGAACCCGACGGACCCGACCCGGT
>MPOY01000276.1 GCA_001896715.1 Methanoculleus sp. EBM-46 | reverse complement strand
TGAGGAACACCCCGGACCCGAAAACCTCTCAGAGTGAAACCGGCAATCAGGGGACATTTTATTCCGGCAAAAAGGGGACATTTTAAATCGGCATTGACAACGATTAATAAAGGACTTAGCATAGGTATATAATAACCTGGATTCCCGAAGCATCATAACGATGTATTGATTCAACTATTCAATATATTGAGATTTATTTACGACAACCATCGCATTTAACCTCGTTACGGCAACGATCCGTAACGAGGTTCTGTTGTTGCCCAAGGCGTTAATAATATTGATGATTAGTATTCCTCGTTACGATCCTCCGGGAATCCAGGTAATAAATAAGGGCGGACTGGCTTAAACAGAAAGTTTATTAGTTCGAACATTTCGGAGACTTGATATGAAACGAAAGTATGTTCTTAATTTTGATAAAATATTGGAAGGCTGGATTTTTATAGTGCTATAATTATGAGAGAAAAATAAAGTTTTAACATGATCATATTATATACAATGGGAATGTGAATAGGAGGGGAAATGGAACCATTAGAAACGAAAATTGATCGTACAATGTTTTATCTGAAACATGCCTTCATCATTTCAGCACTTTTATTTATATGTCTTTTTGCATATCCCAATATTCCCGAAAACCTTAAAAAAATTGATCTTGCATTAATCATCCTCAGAATAATTAAATACATTGTTTATGTAGCATTTGGGGTGGAAGGCTTTTGCCTTCTGATTATGAGTGCAAGCCCATTATTCAAGAGTCCTTTTCAGAAACAACTGTGTATTGGGCTTGGTGCAATATCAATAACTTCTGGTTTATTTTTGTTATATTTGATGCCAAGCATATAATATCCTGATGTAATTGGAGGTTGAGGAATGAATAATGTGGTTTTGGTAAGCATGATTGTCATTATATCAGAGGTTGGTTAAATGTCTCTCACTTTATCTCCCCAGAAGATTGAACCAGGCTGGTTTAGTAGATCTTTCAATAATGCATTTCAGCTATGCAAAAGGAAACCTTTGCCATGGCTGTTTATATACATTTGTCTACCGATGGTTTTTTATCTGAAGCTCAATATCCTTTTCGCAATGTTCTCAGCATTGATAATCCTGATGATGGGAACAGCTCTCGCCTTCTACTCAGATTCACATCAAAAAGACGGCTACTGGAGGATATTGTTCCGGGTATTGAAAACGCCTGAATTATTATTTGTGATAATAACCGCTATTGCTGGGTATGTTCTTTTTATTCAGGTCGCTCAAAACAAATCGATATTATTCCTATCTTTTCCTGGTTCTGATGCATGGCCATGGTATAGATATTCATTTGGAGTTTCCTATCTATTTGTTTCCCTTATGATGTTATGGGCTATCACCGCTATGCCTCAAATGATAGTAATCGTGCTGGCAGTAGTTGTTAATAGGTTTCCTTCTTTTCACAATATCATGGGTATTTTCAGCACGCATCTTATCATTGATGGGTTACCCTGGAGAATGGCTATCAAACTTAGTCATGATGCTATCATGAAAAATTCACATCTAATTACGGCAAGTCTGTTACCCATCATATTTGTGGGTTTCTTCCCTTACCTTACTGGGATATTCGTGCCCTGGCTGTACTGCATCTATCGAGAGATATTTTGGGATCAGAAAGCCCTATGCCCTGTTCAAATAAAAGAGATCAAACAAGTAGTAGATGTTTCACAAGCGGTGGAACACGTTTAAACATGGGAGGTAACATATGAAAGAGACAATTCTACACTTCATCGGGATGGGAATAGGTATTCTTATTATTGGCTGCTGCTATGCAAACATAACCAAGGTCAACAATTTCATCGAGAGGTGGAATAACAAACACACTTCGAAGCTCTTGATAAATCTTTCTATTTTAATTGTTATGTGTAGTTTTTTTGCAAATGGAATTGCTGTCGAAAAAAACAGCTTCTGGTTTACAATCGGGATACTTGTTATCCCCTTCGCGTTATTTCAGGTATTTATATCAAATTGGATCGGTGTTTTGTTATGCTTCTTACTGTTCGCAGTATTCATGGGCTCTCCATGGTTAAATATCTGGTCATGTATAATTTCATCTTTCCTTGTTCTATCGTTTGAAGCTTACAGGCAATACTCTTCGAGAATGAATCATAAGCTCAACACGTGATGAGTGTTAGGGAGAATAAGAATGGATTACATATTCGACTTCAAAACCTTTCTTATGTGATTGGCGTCAATTAAAAAACTGAGGTGGACCCCATTGTCCAGACAAAAAATCGATCTGATTAAGGATGATGGTCCTGCAAGCCGGTGGATGATTCAGCTCAGGTCATCCGATCAGTCCC
>MPOY01000298.1 GCA_001896715.1 Methanoculleus sp. EBM-46 | reverse complement strand
GCAGAGCGCTCTTCAGTCGAGTTCGAACGATGTGGCTTTCGCAATCTTCTCAGATTCTTCCGGTACCGAGTTCAAGATAGTCTCTTACGGAATAAGGAGTGCCGCGGTAGAGAGTGTGGTGCTTAACCTTGCCTTTACCGGAGGCGCTTATGAGTTTCCGGTCTTCGATATGGCCGTTTTTACTAAAAGCTATATAGGTATTGGCGGGAGTTCTAGAATCGAAGGCAGGGCCGGGACGAATTCGATAATTCCGGGTTCGGTTAATATTGCTTCAGGGAACAACATGATTACAGGCACGATATACGTTGGAGTCGGCGGAGATACTCACGTAAATCCAAGTGTCAATCCCGATATTCCATGGCAATCGATTTCCTATCCCAATGCGGTCGTAACTAGAACGAATATCTGGAACAGCACATGGCTCAATAACCATCCTATACAGAATCTCGATCAGGAAAGGGAGTACGAGCTGCCTAATTTTCCTGATCCTCCATCGTCGATAAGCTTTCCGACATTTCCGACCTTCCCTGAAGGTTTACCAGGTCATGGGAATCTGAATGTTGGCGGCAATTCTACTTTCACCGTTACTCAGAGCGGACAGTACGGAAATATAAACGTGTCCGGCAGCAGCAGGCTTATATTCAATCTGCAGGGCAACAATATCTCGATCAACGCTAACTCTCTTTCGGTAAGTGGAAGCGCAAGAATCGAGGTCAATGGACCGGGGACGCTGAATCTCTATATCGATGGCAACGCTTCAATAAGCGGTAGCGGGATTACCACTCTCAATTCGGCAAAGCTGAACATCTACACGGACGGTAATTTCTCGGCTTCGGGAAACCTGAACGTCGAGATCTCTACGCTTTATTCGAAGGGTCAGACTCAGCTTGGAAATAGCGGACTGCTGCAGCTCGAGAATCTCTTCGTGGACTCAAGTCAGGCCTTCTCAACTTCGGGGAACGGAACGATACGAGTGGCTTCACAGGCCCTGATTAAGGCCTCGTCGATGAGTCTTTCGAGTGGAACCATGGACTTCATGAACGGCTCGAAGCAGCAGTTCGAGATCGCGGGAACGGTTCAACTTAGCGGAAATGCCAATATGAACGGTATAAGCAAGGGAGTAATGAACTGCAGTACTCTGAACATTCAGCAG
>MPOY01000377.1 GCA_001896715.1 Methanoculleus sp. EBM-46 | reverse complement strand
CCTTAGCGGGGTAGTGAAATGCGCGAGCCGTATGCGCTGAAAGGTGCACGTACGGTTCCTGGAAGGGGGGAGGGTGGTAACACCCTCTCCCTATTCGACAGGGGGCGGGGGAGGAGCGCCGCAGGCGCGGGCAGGGTGGGGGCTGCCGGCAGAGGCGTATGGGTACTCCCGCGGAAAAGCCGGCGGAGTAAGGGTGCCGGCGAATTGCATAGGTATCCCCCTGCGAAGGCGCGAGCGGGGTGGGGCTGCCGGCAAGGAGCGTATGGATATCCCCTCCAGAACCCGGCGTCGCCGCCGGCAGTACTCTTCTTTAGGTACCGGGCCGAATGTATTCTGGAATTCATGGCAACACTACAGGGTATGAGCGGGGTCGATCTCCGGGCGCTGGTGGCGGAGGCCGCCGTCCGTCTCCCGCTCTGGGTCGGCAAGATCTACCAGTTCGATGCAAAGACCCTTGGTATCAGGCTGAACGGGGAGGACCGGGCAAAGTACCAGCTGCTCGTCGAGACCGGGAGGCGCGCCCATTTCACCGCGGAGTTCCCCGTTCCCCCAAAAAATCCGCCGAGCTTTGCGATGCTGCTCCGAAAGCACCTCGAGGGCGGGAAGGTGCTCGGTATCCGCCAGTTCGGGCTCGAGCGCACCGTCTGCATCGATGTCGGGAAGAGGGATACGACCTACCGCCTCATATTCGAGCTCTTCGACGAGGGGAACGCGGTCCTCTGCGACGAAGGCTACACGATCGTCAAACCCCTCTGGCACCACCGTTTCAAGACCCGGGAGGTGGTCCCGGGCGCGGTCTACACCTTCGACGGGACCGACTGCTCGACCCTCTCGCCCGATGGGTTCGGGGCGATGCTCGCCGGGTCCGACCGCGACATCGTCCGGACGCTCGCCGTCGGGTGCATGCTCGGCGGCGCGTATGCCGAAGAGGTCTGCCGGATGGCGGGCGTCGATAAGAGCGCCGCCGCCGCAGATGTCGATGCCGCGGCGATCCGGGCGTCCTTCGACCGCCTGATGGCCGACGTCGCGGGGAGCCGGGAACCCGTTATAACAGGGTCAGGGTGCTGGCCGGTGGTGCTCGGCGGCGAGGTGGTCCGCGAGCGGTTCGAGACGTTCAGCGAGGCCCTGGATGCGTTCTACCCGAAGACGGCGGGCGAGAAGGAGAAGGCCGCCGCCGAAAAACCCCGCCTCTCCCAGGACGAGGTGATCCGCCGGCGCCAGGCGGAGGCGATCAAGGGGTTTGAGAAGAAGATCGAGACGAACGGGCGGATCGTGGAGGTGCTCTACGAGAACTACGCTCCCGTCGCCGGGATCATAGCGACGCTCGATGCGGCGAGCAAAAACCGCTCGTGGCAGGAGATCGAACAGATCCTCAAAGGAAACCGCGAGAATGCGGCGGCAAAGATGATCCGGGCGGTCCACCCCGCCGAGGCGGCGGTGGAGGTCGACCTTGCCGGGGAGCGGGTCAAAGTCTACGTCCACGAGACGATCGAGCAGAACATCGGCCGCTACTACGACCAGATCAAGAAGTTCAAGAAGAAGAAGGCGGGCGCTCTCGCGGCCATGGAACGGACGGTCCCGGAGAAACCCCGGCGGAAGCAGAACCTCGCCCTCCAGAAGAAGCGGTGGTATCACCGGTTCCGCTGGTTCACCACCACCGACGGCGTCCTCGTCATCGGCGGCCGGGATGCCTCCCAGAACGAGGATCTCGTCAAGAAGTATATGGAGGGCAAAGACCTCTTCGTCCACGCCGACGTCCACGGCGGGAGCGTCGTCATCGTGAAGGGTACGACCGCTCACCTGGACGAGGTCGCGCAGTTCGCCGCGTCCTACTCGAACGCCTGGAAGGCCGGGCACTTCACGGCGGACGTCTACGCCGCCCGCCCCGACCAGGTGAGCAAGACGCCCGAGTCCGGCGAGTACGTCGCAAGGGGCGCGTTCATCGTCCGCGGCGAGCGGCAGTACTTCAGGAACGTCCCCCTCGGGGTGGCGATCGGTCTTGCGATGGAGCCCGAGGTCGCCGTCATCGGCGGCCCGCCCGGCGCAGTCGCTGCCCGCACCGGCGTCCGGGTGGAACTCCGGCCCGGGCAGTTTGAGCCGAACGACACTGCAAGGAAGGTCGTCCGGGCGCTCAGGGAGAAACTCCCGGAGGACGAGTGGAAAGGGCTCAAGAACGCCCTGAACACCGAGGCGGTCGCCGCGTTCGTCCCGCCCGGCGGATCGGATATCGCAGAACCATGAAGGCCGAAGTGCGGGAACTGAAGAGGCGGTTCGGGGAGATACGCCTCTTCCCGGAGACGCTCGACGACCTCTGGCACCTCTCCCACCTGGTCGGTCCCGGGGACCTCGTCTTTGCGACGACGTTCCGGAGCGTGGAGGCGGCGACCGATAAGCTCCGGCCGGAGAAGACGGAGAAGCGGCCGGTCCGGCTCGGCATCCGGGTCGAGAAGGTGGAGTTCCACCCGCACTCAAACCGCCTCCGTATCGCCGGGATCATCGAGAGCGGGGTGGACGTCGCCTCGCACCACACCCTGAACGTCGAGACGGGGTTCGAGCTCTCGGTCATAAAGTTCTGGCGGGCGGTCGACTGCGAGCGGCTCCGGCGGGCCGTCGATGCCTCCGCGTACGG
>MPOY01000411.1 GCA_001896715.1 Methanoculleus sp. EBM-46 | reverse complement strand
CTCCCGGCAATTTGAACATTCGGGGTGGGCGCAGCACTATGGAAGGTTACTTCGGTTTTTCGCCGGATCTGCGTCGATCATTTCCACCCCTGTCCCGCATCCCCCACCAGGCGCCTCGCCTCTGCCTCGAGCCCCGGCAGGAGGCCGTCACGGTTTGATGGGGTCACCTCGACGACCCGAACGTCCGCCCGGCCCCTGATCCGGTCGAGTCCCGGCATGCCCCGCTGTGCGATCGTCGCCACGCAGGGGACGGGAGCATCGAGCGCCTCCCGTACAATCCCGCGAAAGACCCCCGAATAACACTCCATCTTCCCTATCTCATCGATGAACGCCAGGCGGGTGCCCGGTGTGAAGAACGGGATCGACGAGAGAAAATCCTCGAACCCCTCGATATCGACCCCGTACCGGCCCACACGCCAGCTGCCCGGGTATCCGGTGCGGGCGAAGGGTCGCCGATCGCCGGCAAGGCTCGCGAGGTCGAACCCCACCCGCACTCCCCCTTCCCTGACCTCGACGGTGTAGAACCCGACCGGCGAGCAGTCGCGAAGACGCTCTGCCAGACGGCGCATGAGCGTGGTTTTCCCGGAACCGGGCCGGCCGGTGATGAGCAGGTTCCCGATCACCGTTCCGCGGCCTCCCCGGTGCGGACCCTCCGGCGGCAGACCGGCACCATCACTCGTCTCCCCTGAGGAGCGCAAAGAGCCGGGCGAGCGAGACGAGGTCCTGCCGGTTATGCTCCACCACCGGTATGAGCGGGCCGGGGTTCCCGGTCCGCCGGTAGATATCGTAGAACTCCGGCACCATCCAGCCCGGGAGGTCGTCCTGCCGCTCGACCCCGAGAACCTCCGTCTCGAGCACGTTGAGCCGGCAGGCGGGTATCGAGCCCTTCCAGCGCCGCCGGGCAAAGAGGAGCGCATCGAAGTGAGGCGCTCCAAGGTCCGCCGGAATACCGTAGCGTACAAGCCGTTCCCGGATGAAGGGGAGGTCGAACGCCCGGCCGTTGAAGGTGACGAGGGCCGCACCCTCCGCTTCCAGGTCGGGGAGGGCGGTGGCGAGCGCCGCCGCCTCCTCGTTGAGGGACCGGAGCAGGTACTGGCGGATGGCGATCGCGTCACTCTCTACCCGGGCAAGCCCGATGAGGACGATCGGCCGGGAGGAGAGCCCCAGCGTCTCGATATCGAGGAAGACGAACGTTTCGGGGGCGTGGAACCGGCTGACCTCGAGGAGGAGCGGGTCGCTCTGCCGGTGCCGCCGCCCGATCCACTCCATAAGACCGCAGGTATCCCTCCCCAGAATCCCATCGAGGATCCGCGCGGCATCCCGACAGTAGAGGGGATGCCGGACGAGATCGGCGATCGTCCGGTAACCCTGCCGCTGCAGCCTCTGCCGGGTCGCGCCACCGATACCGGGGACCAGGGTGAGATCCGCAAGGATGGCCGCTGTCGCCCGTTCCGGGTCACGGCCATCGAGCCCTTCCGTCATGGGGCTTCTGGATTCAAGGACGTAGCAACTCCCGGTGGGGCATGCAACCTCCCGGCCAGAGAAGGCATCCTCGACAGTCAGGCCGCGGTATTCGGCGATGAGGTCGTCCCGGATATGTCGGCCCCGATCGCACCCGGGCGCGATGCTCTCCCGAAAAGTTCCGCGCCCACCGGCCCGCCACCCTCTCCCCGCACGATCGAACGGATACCCCATCCTGCCGGGAGGGTTAGATCCTCCCGGCATTCAAAGGTGATCCCTGCGGGGTGAATGCGAGCGGCAGGGCACGTCACTCCCGACCTGCCGGCCTCACCGCGATCGAGCACGCGCGGTCGCCGGCGCAGATGCTGCTCCGGTACTTCGGCGCATAATCCGGGTTCAGGGCCGGTATCGCGGCGTTTGCGTAGGCGTGGCAGGCGTTGCAGACGG
>MPOY01000074.1 GCA_001896715.1 Methanoculleus sp. EBM-46 | reverse complement strand
GCCTGGCCCCGGTCCAGTGGCTGGAGTTCGCCGTGATCGCCTCGGTCTACCTCTTCGGCGGTTTGAGCGTGGTGTTCTTCCTCCTCCCGGTCGCCACGCTCCTCTTTGGCATCCCCATCCTGCCGATATGGCTTCCCGTGGTCTTTGCCGTGGTCTTTGGCACGGTGATCGCCATCCAGGTCGCCACCAGCATACGCGAACGGCACTACTCCCCGCGCGACCTCGCGTTCTCGCAGGCGATCTTCAACACGCTCTCTCTCGTCTACATCCGGGCGATCTGGTATGCAGTCTCGGGGAAGAAACTGCCGTTCGTGGTGACGCCAAAGACAGCCTCCGTATCGGGGGAGAGGGCCCGTGTCCGGATAACCCCCCTCCTTGTCGTGATAGCGGCCATACTGCTATCGATGCTCGCCGGCAGCGTGCGGCTTCTCACCCGGGGGCCGGACTTCGGCACGATCGTTCCGCTCTTCTGGGCAGGCTTCACGCTTCTCGTCCTCTCGTCGTTCATCGTGGTCTGGCGGAAGGAAGGAAAGGCAGGTGCCCGGGGATCGTGATGCGTGAGGGGTGCCGGCAGAGGCGGTCGCCGCTATGGGCACTACGGCATCTCGCGAGGCCGTATGGTTATCCGCACCGGGCAACCTCCCGCGGAAGTCTGCGAAGTTCGGCGGATGGCCCCCTGGAACTCCTCGTCAAGGCTCCGCGCAAAGCCGTTTCACCGCCCGTATACCTCGCGCGAAGACCTGTTCCGGGTACCGTTGCGGGTCTCGCCTGCTATGGAGGTAGCACCAATAGAGGCGACAAAAAATATTCGGAGAGGAGATTTACCGGAATCTCTGCCAGAGAATCCGTCCCATGACCCGGAAGGTGAAGTCGAGTTCCTCGAAGAGCGGGATGCCGTTCTCTTTGAGGATCTTTCGGCCCCTGTCCATGGACCCGCCGCCAAGGAGCGTCGCGACGATCATGTTCTCGGTCTTCTCCGAGAACTTTATGATCTGGTTTGCGAGCTGATCCGACCCGATGACGAGGTTTGGGAACCCGACGACGAACGCGATGTCCCAGCAGTCCTGGTGTCTGGCAAGCACGTTGAACGTCTGTTCAAACCGCTTCTCGTT
>MPOY01000184.1 GCA_001896715.1 Methanoculleus sp. EBM-46 | reverse complement strand
CTTGCCATCGGCCGGAAAGGGAGCAACATCCGGAAGATGCAGCGAGTCCTCGGGAAGCGCATCGAGATGGTCGAATACTCTCCCGAGATCGAATCATTCACGAGAAACGTGTTCAAACCGGCGGAGGTCGCCGGCGTGAAGAAGGAAGACGACGGGAGACTCACCGTATACATCAACAAGGGCGATCTCGGGATCGCCATAGGGAAAGGGGGATGCACCATCGAGAAAGCACGCATCCTCCTCTCCCGGTACTTCGACACCGAACTTGCCGGGGTGCTGGCACGGGAGGACGTCCATGCGTGACTGGAGCATCCTCGACGATCTCTGGCTGGTCATCCAGGACCGCGCCGAGCACCCTTCGCCCGAGAGTTACGTCACCTCCGTCCTGACCCACCGGAAAGGGATCGACAAGTCCCTGGAGAAGGTCGGCGAAGAGGCGGTCGAGTTCATCCTCGCCGCAAAGAACCGGGTTCCGGAAAGAACGGTATCTGAGGCGGCCGATCTCCTCTTTCATCTCCTCGTGGCGCTCCAGGCATCGGGCACCGACGTAGCGGACGTGCTCGACGAGCTCGCCGCACGCCGGAAGTAACGGCAAGCTTCCCTCTCCCCCGGGGCGATCGCTCAGAGGTACTCCTTCAGGTCTACCATCCTCGGGAGATCGTCCTTCTTCACCGCCGCGGACTCTACGACTGTATCCTCGATCATGATCGGCGCCCGATAACGCAGAGCAATGGCTATACCGTCGCTTGGCCGGCAGTCCATGACCTCGGTGCGCGAGCCCTGCCGGAGGAGAAGTTTGGCGTAAAAAACCCCCTCCTCCAGAGAATCGATGTGCAGGGCATCGAGCACTATCTCAAAGTTCCGGAAGAGTTCGACGACCAGGTCGTGGGTGATGGGCCGGGGGAGCATCTCGCTGTTGAGCGCGTTGCTGATCGAGATCGCCTCCCAGAGCCCGACGTATATCGGTATCGTGCTGTCGCCCCCGGCATCCAGGACGACAGTCGGCGCTGCCCCCATCTCGCTCACCGACATGAACACGCCCTGCACCCTGCAACTTTGAGCAGTCATGTGATCATCTGACATGAGTCTTATGATGTTTAAACCTTGGGGTCGATCACTGCTGCTTCTCGGCACGGGCGAGGAACTCTCGCCGTACGATGACGAGACTCGAGAGCAGGCCGAGAAGGATATTGAGGTAGTAGAGGATCAACCGCCAGAGGAGGACGAAGATGCCCACGATCGACGACGGGATGATGAGGCTGTAAAGCGACGTGGCGCCGAGCTCCGCAATGCCCGAGCCCCCCGGCGTGAGCGGGATCATCATGATGACGGCGATGACGATCTGGACGACGAACGACTCGATGAAGTACGGCGGCTGCCCGAGGCCCACGAGGAGGAGCGATGCGATGATGAACTCCGAGAACCAGAAGAACGTCGTGAAGATCAGCCCCCACACGAGGCCGCTTTTGCCGTGGTTCACGAACTTGACGAGTCCCTGGTTGAAGTTGTCCACTTCCCGGTCGATCGTGCCCAGGAGCTGTTCGAGCCGCCGCAGGTGCCAGCGCCGGTCTATCCAGCATGAGAGCCGCCGGAGAGCCCGTTTGAGGTGGTCGGGGTTCTTTACCGAGTAGACGAAGATCAGGACGAAGAGGGTGACGGCTATCCAGGCGGCGTACATGATGAAGCTTATGCCGCTGAACCCCGAGGCAAGGCTGCTCCAGTACCTGCCGAGGAAGAGCATGGCAAAAGCCCCGAGCGCCCCGAGGATGATCCCGTCGAGTATCCGCTCCATGACGACGACGGCGGTGGCGTCCCCGACCGGAACGCCCGCCCGGTAGAGTTCATGGATCCGGACCGGTTCGCCGCCGGCCTGTGACGGGGTGACCGCCGCAACGAGCATGTTCGCGAAGACCAGGTTCAGGCAGTGCCTGAAGTTCACCCGGTACCCAAGCGACGCCGACATCGCCTGTATCCGGAGCGCCCAGAACCCGAGCGAGACGATGTGGAGGAGAGTGGCAAGGAGCAGGTAGAACGTGTTTACGCGGCTGAGGTAGTCGATCGTCGTCTCGTCGACGGTGAAGTAGAGGACGCCCGCGAGAACGAGGGTGCTGAAGCTGATCGAGACGAGCAGCCACTTCCACTGAGACTTCTTCATACTCTGTACTCCCCGGATCGGTGTCCGGTGACACCCACGGTTCGTTGATGATTTCGGGCAGATTCAGGAGAGAATTACCCGGAATTGGACTAATAAGGTATCGTGTGGCTACTATTTAACGATGATTTTCGGTCGCGATTCGGCGATATCTCCGGTTCGCTGCGGGAGGCGATTCTCTCAGACCGTAAAGAGGCCGCGCTCGCCGGTTATCCGGAAGAGTCCCGCCCGGATGCCGGCATCGAGCCAGGCATACCCGTAGCTGAACCGGGCGAGGGCGCCGGCAGGGTCGCCGGCATCGAGGCGATTTACACCGTCCGTGTACCAGCAACGCGCCGTCGAACGGAGTTCCTCCGCGCCGCAAGAGAGCGGGCTTGCCTCGTCCGGCCCCACCTCGATCGCCGGGAGGGCGGATTGGAGCATCCGACGGTAGCGGTGGGTCTTCTCGTCCAGGCGGGCCGCGAGCGCTTCCGGTATGTACACGCCCGCCCCGCCCGGCGGGTGGGCGGCGAGCGGAAGAAGCAGTCCGAGCCGCGAGCCTGCGTCCAGCCAGCCGAGCCCGTATGCAAACCCGGCAAGAGCGTTTACGTGGTCGCCCGCCCGGAGAAACGCCATGCCGTCGCTCTGGTACGCAACGGCCATCTCGAGCACCTCCTCCGCCGCCCGGTAGAGGAGCGTCCCCTCCGGGACGGCTATCCGGGTCCGGCGGAGAGCCGCGAGGTAGAGGGCACCCTGTTCTTCAAGGGTCATAGGCCGGCGAAGATCTCCAGGTACTCCCGCTCAACGGGGTGGAGGTCTCCGGGCACGACGAGGATGTGGAGCGGGGGTCCAAAGTCCGTCTCTTTGAGGTCTGCGCCGGTACCCGCCGCGACCACCGGGCACGCCGACCCCGCCCGGGCGATGCCCACGTAGAGTGCGGGCGGCTCGATGCCGCGCTTTGCCGCCATCTCCTCGACGATCGCGATCGCTTCCGGGATGCGCATGTAGCGGTCCTTCTGGATATCGAGGTAGACGAGCGTGTGCAGGTTGCAGGCAAGGTTGGCCGCGATCGTCTCGACGGGCGCCGTCGGGAACCACCCCTTCGCGGGGAACGGCACCGAGCAGGATTTTCCGAACCGGTAGTTCTGGAGCCCCGAGAGGCCGCAGACGGCGCTCGATATGGACGAGGCGTGGACGATCGCGGTCGCAACGCCGGCGGCGGCCGCTCGTATCCGGAGGTCGGCGTGCGTCGTCGATACCATGGGGTCCCCCCCGGTCAGGAACGCCACATGGCCGTGGAGGGCGTGCTCGATGATATCGCGGGGGTCCTGCTCGACGTCCTCGCGCGCGAGCACCCGGACCTCTTTGCCGAAGAACGCCTCCATCCCGGCAACGTCCGTCCCCATCAGCCGCGACGTATACGACTCCAGGTAGACGACATCGGCACTTTTAACGCACTCGAGCCCTTTGACCGATATATCCCCCGGGTCGTAGAGGCCGAGGCCCACGAACGTCAGCATGAGAGGCGTGCTCCGGGATAGGGTATCAACGCCATTCCTCAATCGTCAGCGTTCCGTCGTCGTAGAAGTAACGGATCCAGGGGGTCGTCCTGCCGCGGACGCCTATGACGCGGAAGTCCCGCTCCACCGACTGCCGCCCGTCTTCCGTCCTCACCTCGATGACGATGTTCATCAGCTGTTTTATCGTGGCTATCGTCCTCTCGTCGAACGACTCGCTGTTGAGGATGTAGATGCCGATCCCTTCAAACTTCTTCATCCGGTTCGTGATGACGTGGAGGAACTTGAAGGTCACCTCAAGGCGCGCGTACATGAGAATGGTCGAGACCGAGTTGACGCAGAGCCGGATCGGCGGGGGGATCGGCCCCGGGGGATCGGCCATCACCCCTTCTCTCCACATATCCTCGACCATCCGGGAGAGTTTGATCCCCATGCTGGTCAGGTCGAGAGGGCTCGTGACAAACTTCGCCTTTGCCGTGTCGCGCAGGGTCGGCACCGAACTCTTCGTGACCGCATCGATGATCCCGACCTGGTTCCTCTGCGCGCCCTGTTTCCGGAACGCACCGACGACTTCGGCTGCACGCTCGTCCGTCGAGAGGGCGATCGTCCATTCCCCCGCCCGGGGGCAGGCCATCCGGTAGGCAAGGTGCTCGGCGTAGGTCAGGGGCGGTGCCAGGATGAGGACGTTCGAGGCGGCCCGCAGGCCCCCGAACTCCCTGTCGATCATCGGTATGCCGATCTCGTAACGGTACATGTCAGCACATCACTTATGCTAAGATACGGTACATAAGGCCTCCGATAAAGAGGCCGAGGGCGACGGTGTAGATCGTGACCGCAAGCGTGATCCGTGAGCCGACTTCCCGCAGGAGGACCGTGATGGTCGCAAGACAGGGGATGAAGAGGACGGTCACGACCGCGAAGATGTAGAGCTGGAGCGACGAAAGCACCGCCCCGAGGTCGGCGGTCCCCGCGAGGATGGCAAGGGTCTCAAACGCCATCTCTTTTCTGAGGATTCCAAAGATGAGCGCCGTCGCCGAGTAGCCGGGCAGGCCGAGGAGGGCCATGGTGTAGGGCTCCACGAACCCCTCGAATATCGCCATGATACCGAAGAACTCGAGCAGCCCGAGGACGACGCTCCCCACGAGGAGGAGGGGCATCGCGATGAAGAGGAACTCGGAGAGGCGCATCCAGGCCTTCCTCATCACCAGCCGCGTGTCCGGCCGGCGGAGCGGCACCATCTCCATGATCATACCGAACTGCTCGCCCGGGGTGATGCGGGAGAGGACGAGCCCCGTGAGGACGATCAGGGCAAAGACGATGGCGTAGACGCTGAACGCCGCCCCGATGCCGACGAAACCCGCCACTATCCCGGCGATGATGACGGTCCGGGCCGAGCAGGGGACCATCGTGACCAGAAACGATGCGATGATGCGCTCGCGGCGGGAGTGGAGGAGCCGCACGCTCATGATGGCCGGCACGTTGCACCCGAACGCCAGGGTGAGGGGGATGACCGCCCCGCCGTGCATGCCGACCCGGTGCATGGCGTTGTCGGCGAGGAAGGCCGCCCGGGTCATGTATCCCGAATCCTCAAGGACGGATATGATGATGTAGAAGAGGAAGACGTACGGGAACGCTATGCCGAGGCCTGCCTGGAGGGCGAGAATGAGGGCCGTCCCGAGCGCATCCACGATCGGCGGCAGCCCGAGCGCGAGGAAGGGCTGGAGTAAGAAGATATCGAAGAGCTCCACGATCAACTCCTCGAGGAACGATCCGACGACGAAGACCACGAGGAGCATCCCGAGGAGGATCCCGATGAGGATCGGTATACCCGGGATGACCCGCGTCAGGATGCCGTCGAGGTCGGTCTTCTGGTGCAGCGTCTTCTCTTTGATGGTGAGGCCGGCGATCTGGTGGGCGAAGTTGTGCCGGTTGGCCGCTATGATCTGGGCGACGGTCATCCGGTGCCTCGACTCGATCTCTTCGGCGATCGTCTGTGCTGCCTCGAGCAGGTCGGGGTTCTCGCCGAACCCCTGGAGCGCCCGGATGCTCTCTTTCCGGTCGGCCGCCGATATCTTTCCGAGACTCCGGATGGCGGCCTCGATGTGGTGGTCGTACGGGACCTCCACCTTCACCGGCCGGGTGGCGGCAAGGGCCGCCGGTATGATCCGGTCGATGTTCTTCCCCTGCGATGCGGCCGTCAGGATAACCTCGACGCCGAGGAGGTCGCCGATAGGGCCGGGGTCGATCTCGAGCCCCTGTTTTGCAGCCTCATCGACCATATTCAGGACGACGACCATCGGGAGGCCGTACTCGGCCACCTGGAGGAGGAGGTAGAGGTTGCGCTCGAGGCGCGTGGCGCTCAGGACCGCTATGACCACATCGGTGTCCTGCTGCTCCAGGAACCGGCGGACCAGAGCTTCTTCGCCCGATTCCCCGTCGAGCGAGTAGATGCCGGGAAGATCCACGAGTTCGATCATCTCGCGCTGGAAACAGGTGTTGCCCCGCTGCAGTTCGACGGTGGTCCCGGGGTAGTTGCTCACCTCCACCCCGAGACCGGTGAGCTGGTTGAAGATCAGGGATTTGCCGACGCTGGGGTTGCCGATCAGCGCAAACTTCATGGACACGACTCCACGATGATGGACATGGCTATCT
>MPOY01000038.1 GCA_001896715.1 Methanoculleus sp. EBM-46 | reverse complement strand
TATGATGGGGCCGAGAGCATATCCGGCAATCCGTGATGGTTCGTGTTGGGTCCGGGCCGGTGGGCACCGGCGTATCATCGACAAAGTTGCCGTATCCGTCGGACCCCTGTTCTGCAGATTCCGGCAGGTGAACGCCTGGTTAATCATAATTTCATCGATTTTCCCCTTCCGGTCGTGTATGTTCGTCCGATGTATATAGATAAGTATAAATTATCCTTTGGATGATTGTTCATTCAAGACCGGATCCCCTGCAGGGCCGCAGTCGCTCGCCCCGGCAGGAATCAGGGAGGTAAAGTGGGTATGTCGAAGAAAGTGATGATAATCGACGACAACGAAAAATTCCTCCGAATCACCGGGCTGCTTATACAATCATTTGGATACACCCTCATCACGCTCAATGACCCGCGAGAGGGGCTTGAGATGATCTCAAGAGACCCCCCCTCGCTGATACTCCTCGATATCATGATGTCGCCAATGGATGGTTCGCAGTTCCTGGACGAGCGGAGGAAGATCCCCGGAGCACTGGATATACCGGTGGTGATCTGTTCGGCGTGGAGGCTGACCGAGGAGGAACTTGCCCCTTATAGGAATGAGATAGTCGGGGTCATCGCCAAACCCGTTGAACCCGCTCTATTGAGGGAGATCCTTAAAGACCATCTCGGGGTGTAATGGCGTGAAGCTCGGAAAGGTTTGTTACAGGCGCCTACCGGAAGGATCTTTTTCCCGGGGTGGAGTATAATGCCGGTTAACTTCACCGCCCCCGACATCAAGAGGCTCGTCTCAAAACGGGATCTCGGCGGTCTTACAACGGCTATCGGGAGCGAAGATAAGGATACGCGGTGGATGGCAGCGGGGGGACTTGGGGAGTTATGCGACCCGCGTGCGATTGAACCACTTATCCGGGCGCTGGCCGATGTCGATCCGGATGTCAGGTGGAAGGCCGCGGAAGCGCTCGGTTCTATCGGGGATACCCGGGCGACAGAAGTTCTCATCCCGCTTCTCAGGGACCCTGATGGGATCATGCGATTGCAGGCGGTCTGGGCGCTCGGAAAGATCCGGGATCAGAGTGCGACGGCGCATATCATCCCCTTCCTGACCGATCCCGACTACGACGTCAGAATCGCAGCGGTCTGGGCGCTCGGGGCCATAGGGGGCGGGCGTGCCGTTGCCGCACTGCGGGAGATGCTGCTGGATCGGCACCCGGGCATCCGGTCGAAGGCAGCTGAATCCCTGGAGAAGTGCGGGTGGAAACCGGTTGACGACCGTGAGCGGGGTGCCTTTGCATTTGCACGAAGGGATTGGGAGGAAGTGTCTCACTATGGCCGGAGGCTGGAGGATATCCTGATCTGGGCGCTGGACGACCGTTATTTTGATGTCCGGATGCATGCCGCAAGGATCCTTGGTACAACGAGAAGCCGGAGCGCTATCCCGCACCTCCTTAAGGCCCTTGACGACCCGGAAGAGTGCGTCACTTATGAGGCGGCAGCCGCGCTTGCGGAGATCGGGAACGCCGAATCAAAGAAGGCTCTTGTTCATGGGCTTGAGAGCCCGCATTTAAGTACCCGGAAGGTCGCGGCAGGGGCACTCGATCGCCTGGCATGGCAGCCACGGAGCATCTACCATGAGAGCCTGTTCCTGAGCGCAAAGGATGACTGGATCGGTCTTGTGCGGCTCAAGAAACACGGCGTCGATCCCCTCGCCCGGGAACTGCAGGAGCGATGCGGTGTGGAGAGGGCGAGCATCGCAAAGGCGCTTGGGGCTATCGGCAGCCCGGCGATCGATGCCATGATCGGGTTGCTTGGAAGCCCGAACCCCGATATAAGGTGGCGGGCAGCCTCGATACTGGGAGATAGCCGCGATCGGCGGGCGGTCGAGCCGCTCATTGCGGCCCTGGCAGATCCGGATGAGCACGTGTCATCTTCCGCCGCGGTTGCCCTCGGTGAGATCCGTGACGAGGGGGCGGTGGATCCCCTCATCAGGGCGTATGCAACCGGAGGCCCGGGTCTCCGCCGCGATATTGTCGCGGCGCTTGGGAGAACAAGATCGGAACGGGCCGTTGCGGCTATCATCGCAGCATCCGGCGATGAAAACCCCGTTGTTCGCAGTAGCGCCGTGAGGGCCATGGGCCGGATCAGGGATGTGCGGGTTCTCCCCGCCCTGATCCCGTTCTTCCAGGACCCCGATCCTGCCATCCGGTTTGAGGCGGTAGTGGCGATTCGCCCGTATTCCGGCCGGGAGATCGATCTCCTCCTCACCCGGGCCCTCGAAGACCCGGATGCCGGGGTACGACGGGAGGCGGCCCGGCAGGCCGGCAGTCGTGGGGTGACAACCGCGGTTCAACCGCTTGTCGGGCTCTTTGGAGACCCGGACACCGCGGTGAGGAAGGCGGCCGCAAGGGCGCTTGAGAGGATTGGCTGGGAGCCTTCGGATTCCCGGGAGCAGTTAGCCTTCCTGATTGCAAAAGAGGACTGGGAGGAGATCCAGCGCCAGGGTCTTCTCTACTCTCCTGCCGGGGACCCGAAGAGCGGCGGCGCGGGGTTGCTGCCCGGTGGCCTGCAGGGCAGGGAGGGAGTGGTCTCTCCCGGCCCCGCCGATCAGGAGAAGCAAATCCCGCAGGAGGACCGTGAGGTCTCTCCACGGCGGGGGGTGAATGTCGCAACTCACGAAGCTGTTCCAGATCTGCAGTATTTCATCGACATCCTCAACGACCCTCGCGTGGATCTGCCGGCCCGGCTCAAGGCTGTCGAGGCGCTCGGGAATCTCGGGGATCTCAGGGGAGTTCGACCGTTGATGCAGGCTCTACGCGATCCGGAATCGGAGATCCGCGGAAACGCGGCCCTCTCTCTTGGTATGCTGGGCGACCATAAGGCCTTTGGTTCCCTGGTCGTTGCACTCGAGGATCCGGTGTTTGAGGTGAAGCGGCGGGTTGCCGAGGCGCTCTCGGTTCTGAAACCCGGAGGTGCGGTCCTCCCGCTTGCCGAGCTGGCGAGGAGCCCGAACCCCGGCAGCCGCATGCTTGCCGTCACGGTCCTCGGCGACTTTGAAGAGGATGATGGGGTGCGCGCCCTGCTTGGTGCGCTCAACGATGAGTATTCCGGGGTGAAGTCGGCTGCGCTGTCGTCGTTGCTCAAACTGGTCGACTACTGGGGGTCACGTATACCGGTTTTCCTGAAAGACGGGGATCCGGCCATCCGGAAAAACGTTCTGACTGCTCTGAATACCATAATTGGGGAGGATAAGGCCATTTCTCTGCTTATCCCGCTCCTCCATGCCGGCAACTTCTCCGTTCGGCGAGAGGCGGTTCTCGCGCTCGAGGGGATGGGCTGGAGACCGGGCCTGCCGGAAGAGCATGCAATGGTGCTGATCGCCGACAGGGAGTGGGATGAGGTTGTTATACTTGGAAAGCAGGCGGAGAGTGCCCTGATCGGCGCTCTCTTCGATACGGACCGGGAGATCCGGGATGGGGCGGTGGCGTCTCTCGGGATGATCGGGGATGATGAGACGATCCGGTCGATCAGGGCGGCGATGAGGGGGGGTGTGGATCTCCAGGCCAGGGGGATCCATGCCGCGATGAAGGCGGCGAGCCTCATCGAGGAGAAAGAGGCGGGGAGAGACAGGGAGGGGCTAATCCCCTCTTCTCCCGGTGTTCGGTGAGGTGTTTGCCGGCGAGGATCGTCGCGCAATATCGTGAGCCGGTATGTGGGGCTCCGGGGAGATCAGGGATTAGAGTTCCCCTATCTTCCCGACGATGAAACAGGCGATCTTCGCCGCGTCGCCGATATCGACCTTCCCGTTCCCGTTGAAGTCGGCGGCGGGATCTTCCGGGGCTTTTCCGACGACCATGTAGGCTACGTTTGAGACGTCGCCGATATCGACGACACCGTCGCCGTTGAGGTCGCCCTTACGGGTGACGGTGATGTAGTCCGG
>MPOY01000018.1 GCA_001896715.1 Methanoculleus sp. EBM-46 | reverse complement strand
GACCGGGAAGGGGTGGCGATCGCCGTCCGGAGAGAAGATATCCGCGAGCGGGTCCGTGTGGGGAAGGTCTCCGTCGCGTGCGTCTTCGTGGTCGACGCCAGCGGCTCGATGGGAGCCGCAAGGCGAATGGAGTCGGCCAAGGGTGCGGTCCTCTCGATGCTGCTCTCCTCCTACCGGCACCGCGACCGCATCGGTCTCGTGGCGTTCCGGGGGAGCAGCGCCGAGACCCTCCTCCCGCTCTCGACAAGCATCGATCTCGCGCAGAAACAGTTGAAGGAGCTTCCCACCGGGGGAAAGACGCCGCTTGCCGCCGGCCTGATGAAGGGCATGGAGGTTCTCCTGCAGGAGCGGCAAAAGAACGGCGAGGTGATCCCGATGATGGTCGTCGTCTCCGACGGTCGGGCGAACGTCTCGCTCTCGGGCGACGTGTGCCAGGAGGTTCTCGATATTGCAGAGGAGATCCGGTTGCAGGGCATCCGCACGGTGGTCATCGATACCGAGGAGACCGGAAACTCCTTCCTGGAGTTCCGGCTCGGTTATTGCCGGAAGATCGCGGAGCACGCCGGTGGCGGCTACTACCCAATCGCCGACCTCTCTGCCGGGCTCCTGCACGATGTTGCTGCGGCCGAGCGGGATGCGATGGTGCACCCCGCCCGAAAACCGCTCACCGGCAGGGCGGCGTAAGTTTCTCGATCACCCGCTCCACCTGCCGGACGGCCGTCCCGATGTAAGTGTCCGGGTCGAGGAGCCGGTCGAGTTCCTCGCGGGTGACGAACGTCGTGATCTCCGGCCGCTCGCCGAGCACCTCCGAGAGGTCGCGGTCTTCGGCGAGTGCCTGCATGCTTGCCGTCCGCATCGCCTCGTGAGCCTCCTGCCGGTTCATGCCCCGCTTCGTCAGTTCGATCATCACCGACTCGGCGAGGTTCACCCCGCGAAGGAGCATCAGGTTCTTTCGGATGTTCTTCTTGTTGAACTCAAGGCCGTCCATCACGCCGATCATCACGTTGAGTATGTGATCGGCGAGCACCGAGGCTTCGGGGAAGAGCACCCGCTCGGGGGATGAGTTCGTGAGGTCGCGCTCGTCCCAGAGGACGTTGTTCTGCAGGGCCGGCTCGACCGCAGACCGGACGATCCGTGCAAGCCCGCAGACCTGCTCGCTCTTGATCGGGTTTCGCTTGTGGGGCATCGTGCTCGAGCCCACCTGCTTCTTCCCGAACGCCTCCGCAAGTTCCCCGATCTCTGAACGCTGCATCAGCCGGATCTCAAGACCGATCTTGTCGAGCGTCGTCGCGACGTTTGCAAGGAACATGAAGTACTCCGCGTAGCGGTCCCGCGCGATGATCTGGTTTGAGACATCCACGGACCGGATACCGAGGAACTCCATCATCGTCGCCTGGATATCGATGCCGGCATCCCCGAGGGCCGCCTGGGTTCCCACGGCGCCGGTGAGGTGCCCGACGACGACGCGGGGGCGCATCTGGCGGAGCCGCTCGATGTGGCGGGCGACCTCGCTGGCCCAGATGGCAAACCGGAGGCCGTAGGTGGTGGGAACACCGATCTGCCCGTGGGTGCGGCCGGCGCAGACGAGGGTCTTTGTCTCGGCGCTCCGGGCAAGAAGCACGCAGAGGAGTTTACCCAGCTTCTCCTCGATGAGCGCAAGGCTATCGCGGAGCTGCAGGGCGGTCGCCGTATCCAGTATGTCGTTTGATGTCGCCCCGTAGTGGATCCATCTGCCGGCGTCGCCGCAGACCTCGGCGACGGCCTTGACGACCGCCATCATGTCGTGGTTGATCTCGGCCTCGATCTCTTTTGCCCGCTCAAGACGAGCCTCGAGCGCACATGCCGCGATCGTCTCCGCATCCTCGCGGGGGATCATCCCGTGCACCGCCTCGGCCCGAGCAAGCGCCACTTCGGCCATGACGATCGCCCGGAACCTGTTCTCCTCGCCCCAGACGGCGCGCATCTCCGGTGTGCCGTACCGGTAGTCGATGGGATGGATTGCCATAGTGCAATACGATTGGTGTTCCCGTGTAAAAAAGAGGTCGTGAGAGAAGGGTTCCCGGCACCGATCGCCGCGGTGCGGATGCCCTGCAACCGATGCACCCCGTTGATGCCGGGGAATCCGGGCTGCCGTCACATGGTGGGGGTTCTCTGCCCGGCGCAGATACGACGGTCATCATCGAGGGAGGGGCCTTCTGCCCCGGGGATATCGATACCCTCTATAAGGCCGGCGGCGTCCTCCCGCCTGTGGGAGGGTTTAGCCTCTCTCGCACGCGAGTCCACGCTCGAACAGAGGAGGAATCAACCGGCGTTGCACATCGCCGGAAAAGAGAGTATCTGCCCTACCCCGCGTTCACACAAAAGTAGAAGGCATTAATACTCGATGTTACTACCTGGTAAATGCTATGTACCTGCTCAACTACATCCGCACCTGT
>MPOY01000220.1 GCA_001896715.1 Methanoculleus sp. EBM-46 | reverse complement strand
GCGAAACACTGTAAGGCATCCACGGGGCTTGTGGTCTAGTCGGTTATGACGTCGCCCTTACACGGCGAAGATCCCCGGTTCGAATCCGGGCAGGCCCATTTCTCTCCTTCCTTTTTTCGAAACAAGGGCTAAACTGTGCTGTGTTATGTTTCTGAGCCCGGAGATTGCTTTATCGAGCAATCAAGAGACGTTAATGGCGCATTTCATTGGACACTCGGGATTCTCAGGGTCGATAGTGACCTCTAACCGCTTCCTGACATGTTCTGGTAACGGGCATTCTGCCGTTTTACTCCATCTACTCATTTCTTTTTCTCCTGCCCAGGCATAACCTCAGGATGCTTTACCCTCTGTGCGGGCGGACCATAAAGAGCGGGTGCCAAAAGGGCGGTTTGTTTGACACCCTCTCTTTAAGAGGCCACAATAGCCACGTACTGACTATGAAGCGCATCAACGCAAAGGGGGAGGTCGTTCAGCAGACCTCCATCTATACCCGTGAGAACGCCTACCTCCTTGCGAAGGAAGCGAGCATCCCTATGTCTGAAGCTGCAGAACAGGGTGTGATCGCCGCGCTGCGTGCGCGGGGCGTCGAGGTCTGAGGGAGGCGCATGACGAAGTACGAGATCGTATTCAAAGAGAGCGCAAAGAAAGACCTTAAGGTAATCGAGCGCGATGATGGTGAGTATGTGTCAAAAATCCTCGAAAAAATAGAGTTCTGCCTGGGCGAGCACCTTTTCGATCGAATCGGCCAATGCAGTAAGAAGAAGATGGAAGGAAAGGAGAAGGCCCATCGATTGCATGTTCAGAAGAGATACACGATATTTTACACGGTAGAGAGAACAAAGGAAAAAACGTTTGTCGAAGTTCACCTGATTATGAGTTACGCGGCGACGCACAAGAGGTATAAACGCATCGATTTATAGCCCGAATTCCTTTTTTATCTCGGCCAGAGTATAACTCTTACCCATTTTGCTCTTTCGTATATCCGCATCTAATCTATCGATGCTGGCCTGCCGTTCAGCCTGCTCGGCCGGGGTAAGGGCCTTTTTAGGCGCGGCCTTCGGGGTTGCCTTCTTCCGCTCGACTACCGTCTTCGTCGGCATACAGATGATGTCTATATCTGGAAAGATATAGTTTTGGGGAGAATCACGTTCGCGCTGCGCGCCTATTGGGGGCCGGCTATTCTTGCTTATAGTCACTCCCGTAACGATTTGGAAGCATGCTTTGGACTCAAGAATTCACCCGTTCATTTCGCCTGATAACTGCTTTTCGCCGCTCCTTTCTTAAACACCTCTGTGATCGTGGCCATCAGATGCTCACGGTCGGCGATAAACGTCGCTGCTACCTCTCGTTTGATCGTTCACCATACCTGCTCTCTCGTTTGATCGTCGGCGTACAGGCATGGGTTCTTTCCTGCACCCGGCCGCGCTGCAGCCCCTTATGCCCTCCATTGCGTATCGGGGCTGCAGGGGAGTTCCGGGTGAGGCGGCTGCCTGTCCGGCCTCACCTGCGGCGAGCCGCAACCGCCGCCAGAAGCGCCACGAGCGCCGGGACAGACCAGAACCCGGACGTCCGGGTCGGGGCAGGCGCCGCCGCTGCAACGAGCGTCGCCGTGGGCAGAGCGGGCGGTGCCGCTACCTCCAGCTCGATCGTCCGATTCGTCATCTCCACAGGGGTGCCGGTCGTGTCGTAGGCGCTCACCGCGAACAGCCAGGTTCCTGCCGGCATCGCCGCGGTCTCTGTGAACGCATGCCCGAACTCGTAGCCGGCAGCACCGATGTAGCCGCCCTCGAACTCGCGTTCCAGGCACCCGGTGAACGTGAACCGCCCCAGCGTCTCGTTTTCGTAGATATACGTTGCAATCCGGTCGTCGGGGGTGTACCGATAGGCGCTCCCGGCACCCGTCAGCGTCGTTTCAATCGGCCGTGTCACCCCGTAGAACGTCAGATTCTCTCCCTGCACGACCGTCACCTGCATCGGCGTCGTATCGACGGTCTTGCTGCTATCGTTTGCCACCGTGTTGAAGTAATTCGTGCGCACCGGTTCATCCGTGATCTCCGCGCGGGTGTAGACCAGCCGGGTGCCGGCGGGATACGCCACCTGCCTTCCGATCATCGATTCGGCCGCGCCGGTTGCCCGGTCGACCCATGCCATCGACGGTTCGCCGATGTCGTAGTGCGTGAACGTCGTGCGATCGGAGTCCACAAGGCCGTTCCTGAGTATCGCGGCAATCTCCACCTGCAGGGTCGCACTGGTGCTGCCGACGTTGTAGATGAGGCAGTCGTTTCGTGCAGAGGCGATCGTGTCGACCGTTGTTCCCGTACAATCGTTTGCTACCTCGATACCGTTGTTCGCCTGCCACCGGTCCGGGATCTCGTATCCTGCGTCGCCGGATCGGAAGTATCCCGGAAACCAGTCGATATAGACACGGAGCGGCGGCACCCTCTCCCGAGCCCAGCCGACGACGTTCTCCCTGTTCGCATCGGGGCGGAACGTGCCAAGAGAGGCATGGGTCGTGCCGAAGACGAGCTCTTTTTCCACCCTCTCCCCGGCGAGATCCCCGTCCAGCCCCTCAACGACCAGCGTGTAGGTCCCTGCGGTCAGGTCCCGCGTGATCGGCGCGAGCGTCCCGCTGCTCACATCGGTATAACTCCCCATCCCCCGGGTGATACCGCCCTGCACCAGGGCAAGGTAGTATGTCCCGGTCACCAGCACCTTGTTGCTGCCGTTCGCGATGCCCCCGGGTTCGGTGATGACGTCGGGAGCAAGCAGCCCTCCCCACCCGTTCGGAATAAGGCTCATCTCCACCGCGGCCTCCGGCGTGACACCGGTCTCGTTGACGCAGCTCATCACCGTCCGGACGATCACGCCGCTCTCATCCGTGAGGACGAGGCGGATGTTTCCCGGGTGTTCCAGCGGTTCTGGAAAGACCCCGTAGACATAGAAATCCCGCATCTCGGCAAACGTGCTCTCGTTCGCGGAAGGCTGCAGAATGGTGAGGTTTCCGGCGGTGGCGGCAGGAACGGTCAGGATCAAACAGAAGAGAAGGATAGCGAT
>MPOY01000028.1 GCA_001896715.1 Methanoculleus sp. EBM-46 | reverse complement strand
ACACCTTCACAGTCACAGAAGACGTCGATCTGGTGGCAGTTTTCACCCTTAAGACGTTCGAGGTCACCGTCACTGCCGAGCCCGAAGAGGGCGGAGTGGCTGATGGAGGCGGCACTTACGACTGCGGAACAGAAGTGACAGTAACTGCCGAAGCAGATGAATGCTACGACTTCTTGGGTTGGTTCGTGGGTGAGACTCTCGTCAGTGACAATGCAGAGTACACCTTCACAGTCACAGAAGACGTCGATCTGGTGGCAGTTTTCGCTATCAAGACCTACGTTGTTACTTCAACAGCCGGAGAAGACGGAGCAGTCGATCCCGAAGGCGAAACGGTAGTCGGTTGTGGAGATGATCTTCTGTTCACTTTCACTCCCGATGAGGGTTACGGTGTTGACCAGGTAACGGTCGATGGCGTTCCCGTCGATGTAGTCGGTTCTCCAGATACAACCGATAAGACCTACAATCTTGAAGATATACGTGCCAATCATGCCATAGACGCTACTTTCAAGCAGGTCTTCTTTGTAACCGATTTTGATTTCCAGGCTCAGAGTCCGCTGGGAAATAGATACGATGTACATATCGAAGTCGATCCGGAAGTCACTCTACTGAAGTTCTCCTATCCTGGCGACGATACTGAGCTTCCTGTTCCCGAAGCGCCAGTAGTCGGTGGAGTAGCTGATATCGTCAATTTCTTCACACTTGACGATGCGGATTTCCTTTTGATAAGAGCCTTCACGGCCGATGGTAATCTTCTGGCAGAGTTAGTGGTGGAGCTGGATTATAGCGAAGCCTTCCTGAAGGTTGCGACATTTACTCCAAAAAGAGAATGGTCTTTGCCTTCCGCAGTCATCTATGACGTTCATATCGAAGTCTCAGACAATGTGGATAAGGTCGAATTCGCTTATCCCGGCAATCCAGAGGCCGAACCGATACCTGCAATGGCCGTTCCAGTCGGTGGAGTAATAGACATAGAAATGAACTCCGTGGATTTCGATGCCGAAGAGATAACCGTCATGGCTTACAGCGGTGCCGAGCTGCTGGTTTCCAAGAACTTCGATCTCCTGAAAGTTATAGAAGCGACCTGTGAGTTTGTCGCTGATTATCCGATCCTGGGTATTTCCGAGTACAAATTCACCGTAATTGTTAATTCACCATTCTGTGCTTCCATCGAGTTTGCTGCAGATGGAGAAATACAGGTTATTGAAGGTAATCCCTTTGCAGTGCCGGATCTTGGCACTTATGAGTTCCGTGTCTTTGTAGCTTCGGGATTAAACAGAGTTGACATCATGGCTAAAGACGGTGCGGACGATAAAATAGCTGAGAGAAACATTGATCTTCCTTAGTATCAGTTTATTATTGGTTCCAGAGAGTACTAAGTAGTGTTTATGGAATACAGGTTTTGCAAGTTAGTCTTTGTTATGATTGAGTTGAACCTAAAAAGGAGGTTGAGTT
>MPOY01000293.1 GCA_001896715.1 Methanoculleus sp. EBM-46 | reverse complement strand
CCCGGGAAGGGGGCGCAGGAACGGGCACCAGGCGGGGTGCGCATCTCTCGTTGTGGTATCCCTGAACGCATCGAGGAACCGCTCCTCGACCCGGGCGCGAAACGTGCCGCCGACGATCTTCTGCCGGCAGAGGTAGTCCCGGCTCGTGAGCCTCTTCTCGATCTCGATGAGCTCGCCGCCTGCGTGCATGCAGCACCTCCCGCAGAGCGTGCATTCAAACGCCGTCATCCCTGTAGACTCTCTTTGCAACACAGGATAAAGGTTGGGAGCCTGAGAGGCCATACCAAGAATTAAATCGATACGCAGACAACCGTGTCTCATGAAGGTGTGCATAATGTGCGGAGGGGAGGGCACACGGCTCCGGCCCCTCACATTCGGGCGTCCCAAACCCTGTATTCCCATCGTCAACAAACCCTCTATCCAGCACCTGGTCTCACACCTCGCAAACCTCGGGTTCAACGACGTGATCATCACGCTCGGCTACATGAGCGATGCGATCGAGAAGGCGCTCGGGGACGGGTCGCTCTTTGGCGTCAACGTCACCTACGTCCACGAGAAGACGAAGCTCGGGACGGCGGGCAGCGTCAAGAATGCCCAGAGATATCTCGAAGAACAGCCGTTCCTCGTCGTCGGCGGCGACCACGTGGTGAGCCTGAACCTGCTTGAGTTCTACCGCGAGCACCTGGCAAACGACTCGCTCACCACCATCGGCCTCATCAGCATCGACGACCCCACCGAGTACGGGATTGCCGAGATCGACGCAAACTACCAGATCAAGCGGTTCAAGGAGAAGCCGGGGCCGGGAGAGATCTTTTCAAACCTCGCGAGCACCGGCATGTACGTCTGCGACCCGGAGATATTCGACCATATACCGACCGGCGAGAAGTTCGACTTTGCCCGAAACCTCTTCCCCAAACTCATGGAGGAGGGGCATATCCTGAAGGCCTGGCTTGCCCGGGGCAACTGGTCCGACGTCGGGAGCCCGCGGTCGCTCCGGGAGGCGGAGCGGTGGAAACTCCAGGAGATCGGGTTCACCAACATATCCGGCGACCTCTACATCAAGGGCGCCCGGATCATGGGCCCGGCGCAGATAGGGAGCTGCGTCTCGGTTGCGGCGAACTCCCGGGTGATCGGGCCGGTCTCGATAGGTGCAGGGACGATCATCGAGGAGAACGTCGTCATCGGGCCGTATACGAGCATCGGTGAAGGGTGCATCATCCAGAACAGCGCAAAGATCTTCTCCTCGTCCATCTACAACCGGGTGGTGGTCGGGAGGGACAGCACCGTCAGCGGAAGCATCATCGACAACGATACGCTCATCGGCAGCGGGTGCAACATCGAGCACGATACGGTCATCGGCCCGCACGTCGTCCTGAAAGGCGGTGCGATCGTCCACTCCGGGACCCGGATCTGGCCAAAAGTCATCATACCGGAGGGGACGGTGGTGAAAGAGCACTTCTTAAACGAGGAGTACGACACCCGGACCGAAGGGTCTTAACCGTGCCGGACAAGCCGGTGGGTCAGCGCGACGAGGGGATGGCGGGCGTAATCGAGCACCTTGATGTCGTCGAGGGTGTTGAGGTTCAGGGTCTTTGCCGTCCGCTCCATCCCTAACTCGATGTTCTCGCGGACTTCGATGATGTAGGCGTCCAGGTTCTTGATACCGAGGCGTTTGGCTGCGATCGCCCGGTGGTGGCCGTCGACCAGGATCCAGCGGCCCGGCCTCCGAACAACGATCAGGGGTTCGGCCAGCCCCTTCTTGATCTCGTACATCCGTCCTTCGAGTTCGTCCTCGTATATCTTGGATTGGGTGGGGAGGAGGTCGTTGATCGGGACCGGGCCTCTTCGCAGCGTCGGTTCGACGCCGTAGAGTTTCCGTAAGGTCTCGATGAACTTGAAGACCTTGTCCGGCGAGACATGCTCGATCTGGGACCGGATGACGTCGGCGTTCGATATGATGCCGATGAGCTCGTTCTTCTCGTCGACGACCGGAAGCTTCTGGATGCCGGACCGGAAGATGACCCGGGCGGCGTCGTTTATGCTCATGTCCGGGTCGGCGACGATGAGGTGGCGGGACATCACCTGCTCTACCGGTGTTGCGGGATGGGCAAAGAGGAGGTCCCGTGCCGATATGTAGCCGACCACTTCCTTTGAGTTCTCCACGACAGGGAACCCGTCGTGGCGCGTCCTCTTTATGGTCTCGATGACGTCGCGGACCGTCCCGTGGGCGTCGACGGTGACGACGTCGTAGGTCATGTAGTCCTTGACCCTCTTTTTGTCCATCATGATAGTGTCTCGTTCGCCCGAGATGAATTGTTCGGTCGAGAGCGGCGGGCGCAAAAAAGGGTTAGTCGATGGGAATCGTGGTCCCGATCTCGGCCGGCACCTTCTTCAGGCGGACCTCGAGGACGCCGTTCTTGAACGAGGCGGCGGCGTTCTCCTCGGTCACTTCGGCGGGGAGCAGCACCATGCGGCTCATCTGGCCGTAGATGCGCTCCCGCATGAAGAAGTCCTGGCCTTCCTCTCCGGTCTCGCTCGTCCGCGTGCTTGCGATCTCCAGGTGCAGGGGATCGGTGATCCGGACGGCAACGTCCTCTTTCTCGACGCCGGGGAGATCGGCGACGACGATCACCTCGTCCTCGTGGTCTCTGACGTCCACGCGAAAGTCGCGGACCGCCGGGACGACCCGGCCCCTGATCTCTTCGCCTCGCGCGCCGATCCCCCCGAGCATGGACTGGAACCTGTTCTCCATCTCGGCCATGAGGTCGTCGAAATCCTGCCATATCGTGCGATACGGTCCTCGGTCAATTCTTGCCATGGTCCTTACTCCTGATCGTCCGGGATGCCCGGGGGCATCCTGGCTAACCTTAAGGTAGGGTTTTAAATATATAAATATATTTCATGGGGCATCCGGGTGCACACGGTTCCTCTCCCGTATGGACCGCCTGCAGGGGGTCTCGCCCGGCCCGCCGGATGCCCTGCGACCGCCGCCGAGCACTTTGCCCCACATATTCCGTTTCCGCCCGGCGCACGGCCTCTCTCCGGCACCCCCCACCCGCACGGGCGGCCGGTACCTCCATTCGACGAGGGAGAAGAGAGGCGAACTCCCCGGTGGAGGAGTGCCGATCCGGGGTGGTGCCGGCCCATCGGGCGGCGTGGCAGGGCTCCCGTGGAAGGATCGCCGCCCGATAGGCCGATCTCCGGTAAAAAGAGGGTTCTGCCCGGAGGGAGGGAAGTATTTTATCGGGCAGGTGCCTTGAGAGAGCCTCTCGACCGGACATAATGAGTGTGCCGCGGAGAGGAGAGGGGGATGACTTCCAGGGACAGGATTCTGGGGATGAAGATCTCTGAGGGAGACCGCGTGGTGTTCGCCCTCTCGTTCGCACGGATGGGGGATGCCATAGGAAACTCCATCCTGATCATCGTCATCCCCCTCCTGACCGCGCAGTTGCCGGCCCCCCTCTTCCCCATACCCGGGCCCGCACGGGTCGGCGTATTGATCGCGATCTACGGGCTCCTGGCAGCACTCGTCCAGCCCATCAGCGGGGTCCTCATCGATCGCACGAACCGGCACAAACTCTTCATCCTGGTCGGTCTCGCCATGGTGGCTATCGCCACCTTCGGCTACTCCTTTGCCACCCTGTTTGAGAGCCTGCTGGGGCTGCGCATACTCCAGGGTATCGGGTTTGCGCTGACGATCCCGGCATCCGTTGCGATCGTCACGATCGTGACGCAGAAGATGACCCGCGGCGGATCGATGGGCATATACAACAGCTCGCGATTTCTGGGCTTTGCCATAGGCGCCCTGATCGGGGGGTATCTCTACACCACCTACGGGCCGAATATGGCTTTTTATGTCGGTACGGGCTTCATCATCCTCGCCATCGTCCTGGTGCAGGCCTTCGTGAAGGAGGTGGAGGAGCCAGAAGAGCCCCGGGATGACCCGGAGGTCCCGGCCGGCCCCATACACCAGGAAGAGAATGCGGCTTTCGAAGGCGGAAAGAGAACCCTGCCCGGCCTCCGGGGCCTCGGCTTTATATCCGCGGGGATCGGCGGCCTTGCGTTCGCAGTCTTTCTCATGGCCAGCGCATTCGCCATGCTGGTCACCCTGGAGCCGCAGTTCAACGTACGCCTGCACGAGACGGCGTTTGCCTTCTCCATCGCGTTCTCCACCCTTGCCGCAACCCAGGTGGTGTTCCAGTACCCCATCGGGAGGGTGTCGGACCGGTGGGGGCGAAAACCGTTCGTCATCGCAGGCCTCCTGCTCATCGCCCCGACGACCGCCGCCCTCGGATTTATATCTACAACCTTCCAGCTCGTCAGCCTGCGGTTTATACAGGGGATCGCCACCGCCGCCATCGCGGCGCCGGCATTCGCACTCGCCGGCGACCTCTCGAAGAGAGGGACGCAGGGCCGCCAGCTCAGCGTCGTCACCACCGGGTTCGGCCTCGGCATCGCGCTCGGCCCGCTGATTGCAGGGTTTCTCGTCGTGTACGGGTTCGAGGTGCCCTTCCTGGTCGGGGCCGCCCTCTCGCTCCTCGGGGCATGGGTGGTCTACCGCTACGTGCCCGAGACCGTGGAGAGGGAACCCGGCGCCCGGTCATTCCGGTGGCCGGGGAGGAGATAGCGCGAGGGAGTTCCACTCGCCCTCATCCACCGGGGATAACTAAATATGGGAAGGTATCACGAGGGTTGCCGGAGATCGATGGAGCATCGGGGAGTACTGCCGGCATACCTGGAGCTGACCAAACCGAAGGTGGTATTCCTGAATCTCTTCGTAGGATTGGTCAGTTTCCTCCTTGCTGCATCGCACCCGCCCCCCGTTCACCTCTGCACGTTTCTTGCCGCAGGATACCTGGTGGCGGGCGGGTGCGGCGCGATCAACTGCTGGTATGACCGGGATATCGACCGGGTGATGGCAAGGACTTCGGGGAGGGTTATCCCCAGGAATGCCCTCTCCCCTCGCCGGGTTCTCCTCTTTGGCTCTCTCCTGCTGACGACAGGACTCCTGGCCGCCGTACTGATCCTTCCGTTCCTTGCAGCTGCCATGATGGCGGCGGGCGCAGGCATCTACCTCATCATCTATACCGCCTGGCTGAAACGGGCAAGCCACCTGAACGTGGTGTTGGGCGGGACGGCGGTCTGTTTTGCCGCGTTTGCGGGGTGGACCGCGACCGGCGCACCATTCCCCACGCTCACCCCGGTGCTGATCGCGCTCGTGGGGTTCCTCTGGACTCCGGGGCATTTCTGGGCGCTCGCCATATACCGGGACCAGGATTACCGTATTGCCCGCATCCCCATGCTCCCCGCCAGAGCAGGGCGATACCCCGCGGCGCAGGCCATCTTCCTCTGGAACGCGGCAACAGCGGGTCTCACCGTCCTCATACCGTTCCTCACGGCGATCGACCGGATCACTCTCGCCATAACGATCCCGGCCGGCCTCTTCCTCCTCTCCTTGAGCAGAAGGCTTCTCGTATCCCCAACCGATGAGAGGGCGGTGCGCCTCTTCTCCTTCTCCATCGTGTACCTGATGAGCGTGCTCTTCGCCTTCCTGGTGCTGGCGGGCGGCCTGCCGGCGCTGTAGGAATCAGGGTAAGCCGGCAGCGCACGGTAATATCTCTCACTCTTCCTGCCCGCCGATCGCACCCCTTGCGGGCGGGACATCTCTATGGATGTCCGGATCGGTCGAACGGAAGGAGAGGATCGCCGCGACCGCGTAGATTATCGCGCCGATGAACCACATGGCCGCCCCCCCCATCTCCTGGTCCCCGAGCAGCGTAACGCCGGGCAGGTGGGCGGTCGACGGGTACAGGTAGACGATCTGGTCCTGGAACGTTATGATCGCGCCGAGGATCATCCCCTGCATGGCGCCGGCAAGGAGGTACAACGCCTTCCCCTCGTTTGTCCTGATGACGGGAAGGTGCAGCCGTGACCCGGGGACAAGCGGTGCCCAGTATGCGATGAACGCAATGAGCAGGGTCACGTGCTCGAGGATGTGCACGGGCATATCGGTGAGCGTGACGTCGTACGGGATGGGTATGTGCCAGAACCACAGGACGGCCGTGGAGAGGATAAACGCCGTGACGGGGTAACTGATCGCGTAGAGGCCGCGGCGAAGGGTCCGGTACAGGGTCCGCTTCCTGAGCGTTCCGGGCGGCAGCCACCACAGGAAGAAATCAGCGGCAAGGAGAGAGGGTGCAAGTACCCCGATCAGGATCATATGATAGACCATGTGGATGGTGAAGGACTCCCCCAGGGCCGGATTGAGATAGGCCATGGCGATGAGCGTCGCCACCGCGGTAAAACTGGCGAAGATCTTTGTGGATCGTCCGGTACGGCCCCGATCAGCCTTTCCACTCCCCTCCATACCCTACGACCCCCCCTCCGGCAGTATATCTACGGGACCCCGGGTGCGTTCCCAGGCCCGGGGCACCCGGGACAGCATGACGTAGCCTATCCAGATAACGCCGACACCGATGAGAATGATGAAAGGAACTGCGATCGAGGCGAATATCTGCCACTCGGGGAAGTGCACGGCGTACCGCCGGGGGATACTGGATGCCCCGGATGCAAGGAACATAAGGGTAAACCCGGCTCCCCCGACCCCGTATGCCGCCGCGGCATACCGCGTGCGGGGGCTGCTCCCGGCTCCCGAGAGGGTGCGAAGGATGGAGAAGAGGAACCCCCAGAGGAAGACTACCGCACCCAGGAGGAAATAGGTGTGGAAATGGCCGGGAATCCAGAGGGTGTTGTGCATCACCTGGTTGACGGCGATGGTTGCATCGAGCGCTGCTGCCATGCCTCCAAACATCCACCCCCAGAGGCCGATGGCGAGAAAGATGGTGGTTACATCCCACCGGATGCCCGAGCGGTAGTACTGGGAGAGCCCCCCAAAGAGCGTGATCAGGATCACCGGTATCACCGATACGTAGGTTCCTATCTGGCCCGCTACCTGAAACGCCAGGGGCTGGGCGAAATCCTGGTACAGGTGGTGAAGGTAGATGATGGGAACGATGAACGTGATGGCGTTGAGGGCGAGGGCGTAGGTACGGCTCAGTTTCCAGGCCCGTCCGGTGTAGGCGGGCAGAAGAAAGTACATCAGCCCGGCGGCGAAGTAGATGGTCAGGTTCACCAGGAGATGCCCGAAGAGATAGTCGAAGTTCTTCATGAAGAGCACATCGATGCTCTGGATCAGCCCGGACGCCTGCAGCCAGAGCGGGATGAGCCAGGTAAAGCCGGCTATGACGGCGACGATCCCGGGGATTGCGACGGCCACCGCGAGCACATCCAGGATGGACAGGTTCTCCTGGCGAGCAGTCCTCCGGACGATGAGGGGCCACCCCAGCGCGTTGACGACTCCCCCGTGGGCGCGAGAGACCGTGCGGGTGATCAGCACACAGTAGAACAGGAGCCCGACGAGCACGAACCCTATGCCGACCGTCGCCCCTATCACCCCCCAGAAGGCATACCCCCCATGAAACGGCAGAGGATAGAGTGCGGTCCAGGCAGCCGCAAACCCTCCCCCGAGGGTGCTGAACAGGACAAACATCATCCCTATAAAAAAGAAGAAGAAGGTGGCCCAGAGCCAGCGGGTATCCAGGACCACCCTCCGCCCGATGACGGCGGCAAACCCCGCAATCGATCCTAACAGGGCGAGGGAGACCATGGAGAGGCCATGCAGGGTCATGATCCGGTAGAAGAGTTCGGGCCCCAGCAGGTTCAGGAGCCCCGACTGCTCCGTCCTCATGGTGAGGCCGAAGATACCCATGATGACGAACATGACGAAGGCAAACACCATGCCGGTCAGGGTAAAGCGGAGCACGCCTCCGTAGTTGGCGGGCAGGGAGGGTGTCTTTACGGGAGGGACCGCATCACTCGACATTGAAGGCTGCCTCCATTCCCCAGTGGTCCACCCCGCAGTACTCCAGGCAGTGGATCCTGTACGGCCCCGGCCGGGTGAAATTGACGATCAGGCGGTTGGTGTATCCCGGCATGGACTGTGTTTGAGCGATGATCCTCCCGTCGGGGTCGAATATACCGAACCCGTGGTTCACATCGATCGATGTTACGGCAAACTCCACCGGGACATTGGCGGGGATCGTGGTGTTGCTCAACGTGAAGGCGAACTGCGACGTCGTTGCATTGATGACGAGGACGGGTTCTCCTACCGTGATGTCCCTGACCGGCTGATACGGAAGGGCGACCTGGGTGCCCAGGAACACGACGACGGCTGCCAGGACTATGACGGAGTAGAGCCGCCGGCGAAGGAGTTCCAGCCCTTCTGTGATATCATCGTATCCGACCTTCTCTCTGCTGCTCCTCATCACCCATGCCCAGAGGAGCGTGTAGGACCCGCCCATCACGAGCAGAAGGACAAACACGTACCGCGGATCGATGAAGATCATGTCAGGCCATTACGGTCGGGGGTTGCACTTAAGGCTTGTGGCGACGAGCCCCGATCGCCCTCTATCCCCCCGGAACGGGCTGCCATGACGTATTTTCCGGCGGAGAGCCCCTCGCGTTCTCAAGCGGAAAGATCCTTATGGCAGGCAGGCCGATCATACTACCGGATGAGAACGGTTGTCCGGACCAGGACGAGCAACGGCATCGATTACCTCTACGAGATCACCTGCTACGTTAAAGCAACTGCCCGACAAACCTGATCGGTACCTATGGCTCCCGTGACAGACGGCGACACCCTGCTCCTGCACTTCACCAGCACCCGCCCTGATGGGGAGATATTCGAGGATACCCGGGCCGGCGAGCCGGTCAGGGCGACGCTTGGAGAGCGCCAGATCAATCCCCTCTTTGAGAAGGTGCTGATCGGGAGGGAGCCGGGCGAGACGGTGACCGTGGTGCTGCCCCCGGAGAAGGCCTACGGGAAGTATCGCAGCCGGCTCGTGATCACGATGAAGCGCAAGAGACTGAACCTCGACCACGAACCGGTGCCCGGCGAGTTCCTGAAGGTGGAAGTGATGGGAAAGCCCTGCCTGGTGACCGTCACCGACGTGACCGAAAAGAGCGTCACGATCGACGCCAACCACCCGCTTGCAGGGGAGACGATCACCTACGCGATAACGGTCGCGGCAATCCTTCCCCGATCCGGTTAGGCCCCCGTGGTATTACTCGACGGGCCACGGTTACGCTTCTTTCCCGGGGAAAGCCCTCGCACCCGGCGGGTTCTGTTCCATGACCCGGCAGGATGCGCCGGCCAAAACCCGTCGGCAAGCTTTATGACCGGTGCCGTCGATGGGCGCCGCTGTCCGGAGTTGCCATTATGAAGATAGTCGGTATCAATGGAAGTCCCCGGGGCGGGAGGAGCGCCACCCTGCAGCTCATTGAGGCGGTCCTTGAGGGTGCGAAGGAGAAGGGTGCAGAGGTCGATGTCGTGCACCTTATCGACCTTGACCTTAAGTTCCGCAACGCCTGCAGCGCCTGTTTCCAGGAGGGCAAATGTGTCGATGAAGACGACTTCCCCAACCTGTATGAGAAGATCAAGGCCGCCGACGGGCTTGTCCTCGGCTCACCCGTGTACTTCGACCTGGTCACCGGCCAGATGAAGCTGCTCATCGACCGGATGGCCGACGGGATCCAGTGCCAGTCGCTCACGGGGAAGTACGGGTGCTCGGTCGCCACGTCGGGCGATCACGCCGAACCGGCGGTCGTCGCGTACCTGAATCACTTCCTCCAGATGCTCGGCGCAACGCCGGTCGGCAACGTGGGGGTCGCGATCGGGAAGGACCCGGGTGCCCTGGCAAAGGCAAAAGAGACTGCTCACGAGCTTGGAAAGACGCTTGCCGAGGCGATCCAGACCCGGCGGCAGTACCCGCAGATCGAGGCGTTCCACAAGCGGTTCCAGGAGAAGTTCAAAGCGGTCATCGCCGGTGAGAAGCCCGAGTGGCCGGGCGATTACGATCACTGGGTCAACCAGGCGTGGGTCTGGTGAGCCTGCGCCCGCCGGTGAGCCCGGGCTTTTCGAGTGCGGCTCTCGTCGCCCCGGGATCCGGGTTTTTGAGTCGTTCCCGGCCCCCCTCTACCCCCGGGTCCAGAACGCACGCTCCGGCAGCAACCGGCCCCAACCTATATATAGCGTCCCGCTGCATGGGCGCGGGGGAGGCCCGCCCTTCCCTGCAGGAGGTCATGTACGATGCCCGAGTTTGCAAACCCGTTCTCCGGGAACAGGATGGAGCGCAGGCTGGACCGGGGTGAGCTCATCCGGACGATCCGGTTCTCGATCGCCGCCGAGTACGAGGCGGTCCAGTTCTACGAGCAGATAGCCGAGTCGACCGACGATCCGCTGGTCCAGAAGGTGATGCGCGACGTCGCGAATGAAGAGAAGGAGCATGCAGGGGAGTTTCTGCGGCTTCTCCGGGAGATCGAGCCCACCGAGGATGGATTTTACCAGCACGGCTACAAGGAAGTCGAGGAGATGATCGCGGAAGTGAAGAAGGGCGGCAGGTGATCCCCTTCCTTTGAGGTGCCGGTATTTGCACTTGAAGGGTCGCCGCCGAACCGCCCCGGTGCCGGGCTCCCGGGCGTTCTTCGCTCGATTGGCCCCGGGATCGCGAGGCACCGGGCCGGCCCCCTTCTGCCCCGCGATTCCCGGGCAGTGAACCCGCCGGCGGGCGAGCCGGTCGTTGAGGATCACCCGTTGAAGATTTCGGGCCCGGGTTTAAGGCACCAACCAGAATACAGAAATACCGGCGGCGCCCCACATTGGAGCATTAACACCCTATAACCCCGATCATCGGGAGGCTTGCGCAATGAAGAAAGGATTTGTGACAGATATCGAGACAGAGACGGTAAAGAATACGGATTTCCGCAGGGTCCTCTACACGGGGAAGTTCAGCCAGCTCGTGCTGATGTGCCTCAAGCCCGGTGAGGAGATCGGCGCAGAGGTTCACGACGATGTCGACCAGTTCTTCCGGTTCGAGGAGGGCGAAGGGGCCGTCGTGATCGACGGCGTGAAGCACGCCGTCAGGGATGGCAGCGCGGTGGTTGTACCGAGCGGTGCGAACCACAACGTCCTGAACACCTCTAAGACTGCCGACCTCAAGCTCTACACGATCTACTCCCCGCCCGAGCACCAGGATAAGGTCGTGCGAAAGACCCGCGAAGAGGCCATGGCCCGGGAAGAGCATTTTGACGGGAAGACGACCGAGTAATCTCCCCTGAAGCGTATAACGATCCATCTCGCTTTTTCCGGCGGCCGCTGTCCCGGTGGTTATCGGGCCGGCCGCCATCGAAAACCCTCTTCCCCTCATCCCGGTCGCGAGCCCGGCATAGCCCGGGATATCCGCTGGCTTCACCTGTGTCCCGGTCGGCCGTCACGCGCCTCCGGCTCGCGGTCTGGTTCGCTATCGGGCCTGCATTGCGTACGGGAGCCGGCGATGGGGGAAGCGAAGTGATGCACCGGGATACGGGAGAAGAGCTGCGGTAGTGGCGGCGAAGGTCGGGAAGCCTTCAGGATCGTGGGCCGAGGAGCCCCCCTTCTTCTCGTCGGGGGTAGTTGAGATGAGGTCACCCAAGGAGCGTCGTAACCTTCTGCACCAGAGCCACGGCTGCGCTCACCGCAAATTCTGCCTCGGCCGCAGATATCGTGCCTACGGTGTCGTAGACCGAACCGTGTCTTTTACGGCGCATGCGATCAAAGACAAGGGCGTCACCCTCACTGAGGAAGAGTCCGGCAAACTTCACCACCGATATGTGCTGGTTTGCACCGTCCGGACGATATCCCTTCGCAAACATAAGAGCCCGGCCAGCCTGGAGGGCTGCGTTGTAGGCGATAGTATACGCCCAGTCGCAATCGGTTGAAAGAAGCGTACGAGCGGTATCAATATCCCGGCGAGCAAGAGCCATCGCATCAGCCACTTTTTTCGGGTCGGGAGGGAGCCTCTGGATCAGTCCCTGCCTCTCAAGATCCTCGATCATCGCAAGATCCAATGATCATGATCTTTCTCTCGCCCATTACATTCTTTACGAAAGGATCTCCGGTCTCCCTTCGTTGTGCAAACTCGCTGCCGCGCATGAGCGTATAATTGATCTCGCGGTTGATCGCGCGTTCGCCTGTATGCACGAACGGGATCAGCACCTCTTCGTTCACATCGCCCACGATGAAGAGGTCGATATCGCTCCTTCCCCCTGCGGTACCTCTTGCAAACGACCCGTAGATGAACATGCACTCGATATTCTGCAGGGAAGAGAGGTTCTCCCGGATAACCCGTGCAACCCCTTCCGTCTTGAGCACGAGTTGCTGGAGGTCGGTGTAGAGGAAAAAGTCACGGTTGACCGTGAAGTAGTGCTGGTTCCCCCGCCGTCTCCCGATAAGAAGCCCAAACGACTCCAGGTTTGCAAGTTCGCGGCGCACCCCATTGATGTTCTCGCCGGTCATGCGGACGATCTCGCGGATGTAAAACTCGCTCTCCGGGTTGAGGAGAAACAGGGTGAGGAGTTTCACCCGGGCCTTTGATGGGATGAGCGCTTCGAGCATGAATACATCATGTATTCAAAAGGATAAATAATGTATTCATCTGAATACAAAAAGTATTCAGTCTCACAACAGATCCTGCCGGCGCACCCTGGAAGGCAGGGGGGCGGCCATGCCGTCGAAGGCGGACGAGGCAGACGGGAAGAACCTCGCACCACGGGGCCGGCATACGAGACCGGGCTCCCGTGGAGCACCCCTCACCGTTCCTCCGGGCTCGAATACGTCCGGGCCGGGGCCTGCCCGGCGCTGCATGCCGCCTCGACGTCTGCAAGGTCGTAGACGAGGAACCCCTCCTCGCGGAGCCGGCCTTTCCCCTCGACGCCGCCCGCGACAAGGCAGAAGCGCTCGTGGGTGTAGCGGTCGTGGCGGATCCGCTCCGCTTTCTGCACAAGGCGCGTGAGCACGCCGCGGGCTTCTCGCTCCGTGAGATCTCCCCACTTGCATTCCCCAAAGACGATGCTCGCGTCGCTCTCCCTGGTGGCGACGAGGTCGACCTCATCGCCGCGGTACCACCACCGGCCGATAGTGTACCCCGGAAAGGCCGCCCGGGCGAGCTCGTTTCGCATGAAAACCTCGAACTGTTTGCCGAAGTAGGGGTTCGTATCGATGGTATCGATCGGGTGATTCTCCATCTCGATCGCCTGCCGGTGAGAGAAGACGAAGTTATACCAGAAGTCAAAGATGCAGTCCTCGATGCGGTACAACCCCTGCCGCCGGCTGGCGAGGAGGGGCAGCTCCCTCTCGATGATCCGGAGGCGCGTCATCGCCTCGAGGTAGGGGTAGAGGTGGCGGGCATCCATGCCGCAAAACTGGGCGATGGTGCCCGGGGCCGTGTTGCCGACGGCGATGGCATTGAGGATCGTCTGGTAGGTCTTGAGTTCCCGAAACTCCTGTGAGAGGAGGAAGCAGGGCTCCCGGTAGAAGTAGCCGTACCTGTTGAAGAACTCCCGCTCGACGAAGGTCTCGTAGCTTCTGTAGTCTCCGGCCTTGAGGAGGTATTCGGGGATCCCGCCGATGGTCAGGTAGGCTTTGAGAGCATCCCCGAAGGAGAACGAAGGGAGGAACTGCCGTGCATCGCGGAACCGGAGCGGCCCAAGGAGCATATCGCGGGTCCGCCTCCCGTAGAGGGGGGAGGTGTAGGAGAGCGCGCTGTCGGTCATCAACCTGAGCGTCGACCCGGAGAGGAGGATGCACCAGTTTGATCCGGCAAGGGCGGTGTCCCAGGCTTTCTGGAGCGCGGAGAGGATGGTCGGGTCGTTCTTGATCAGGTAGATGAATTCGTCTATAACAAGGTAGCGGCGCTCCGTGAGCGGTATCCGGGTGATGCAGGTGAAGAGCTGATCCCATGTCGTGATATCGAGCGTTGCAAGGAGCGGGTCGGCGAAGGACCGGGCTATCGCCTCCTGAAGCCGCCGGATCTGGATCTGCGGCGCGGTGTCCTCGGCGAAATGGAGGATACCCTCTTTCCCGCGGACGAATTCGGTGACCAGCCGGGTCTTTCCTATCCGGCGGCGCCCGTAGAGGATGATCAGCCGGCCGCCGTCCTTCTGCCACTCCTCCTCCAGGAGGGCACGCTCGGTCTCGCGGTCGACGAATTCCCTAATCATGATTAGTACTAATCTGGATTAGTATTAAGGGCTCCGGTGCCGGGGCGAATCAGCGGGTCAGGCACGCCGGCATTCGTCTGACGACCCCGGCGCGGGATATCCCGCTGCACGGGTCCGGCGCAGATACCCTTATTTGGACAAATTGTAAATGCTATTTACAATATGTCCAGTCCCCCACAGAGGATGATCCGGCGGGATGCAGAGGCGCAGATCCGGTCGCTCGCTCTTGGCTTTCCGGCAGTGGCCGTCATCGGCCCCCGCCAGTCGGGAAAGACGACGCTTGTCCGGTCGGTATTCCCCCACCTGCCCTATGTTTTACTCGAGGACCCCGACACCCGGGCCTTCGCGGAGGAGGACCCCCGCAGTTTTCTCATACACTACGAGAAGACCGGGGCAATCCTCGATGAGGTGCAGAGGGTTCCGGAACTCTTCTCGTACCTCCAGGGAGTCCTTGACGCGAACCAGAGGCCGGGACAGTTCATCCTCACGGGGTCGCAGAACTTCCTGATGATGGAGCGGATATCCCAGTCGCTCGCCGGTCGGGTCGGGATCGTCAAACTCCTCCCCCTCTCGATGGGAGAGCTTGCCCGCGCCGGCCTCGAGGCTGAACGCTACGAGGACCTCCTCTACGCCGGCCTCTTCCCCCGCCCCTACAGCAGTGCCGTTCACCCGCGAGACTTCTATTCATCCTACATCCAGACCTACATCGAGCGCGATCTCCGCCTTCTCAAGCAGGTGCAGAACCTCTCGGCGTTCCAGACGTTCATGAAGATGTGCGCCTACCGATCCGGCCAGGTGGTAAACTACTCATCCCTCGCACATGACTGCGGCATCACCCACAACACGGCGAAAGAGTGGTTATCACTCCTCGAGACGTCGATGCTGATCGTCCAGGTCAGGCCCCACCGCAAGAACTTCAACAAGCGGCTTGTCAGGATGCCGAAACTCTACTTCACGGACCCCGGTCTTGCTGCGCACCTGGCCGGGGTGCAGGGTGCCGACGATCTCATCTACCATCCCCTGAGGGGAGGGCTCTTTGAATCGCTCATCATAGCGGAGTTCCTGAAGTTCCGCCTCAACCGGGGTAAGGAGTCCAACCTCTACTTCTGGCGGGACAAACTCGGGCACGAGATCGACTGTATCATCGAGTATATGGGCTGGGATCCCATCCCGGTCGAGATCAAATCGGGCCGAACGCCAAGCCCCGACTTCTTCAATGAGATCGCCTACTGGAACGAACTCTCCGGCAACGCCCCGGATCGTTCGTTCGTGGTCTATGGGGGCGATCGGTCCCAGCGTCGGGCGGCAGGACACCTGGTCGGGTATCGAGACCTGGAACCAATCATCCGGTACCTGGAGTGAGAGGGGAGGCCGGCGGCATGCACCGGATTCCAGGAGCATCCAGACCGGTGCCCCTGGAGAGCGCGGTATACTCCTCCCTCTTACGCTCCCCGCACCGCTCGGCATGCGCCATCAGACCGCTCCCGTGACAGAGTCTTTCCGCTCCTCCCCCCGCAGCACCCCCGCCGCATAGCAGGAGAGCGCCATCTCCACATCCGCCGCGGCCCAGATACCCTCGCTCCGGAGGCCCGCGGCGGCAAACCCCGCCGGGTGCGGGCAGGAGACCTCATCGCGGTTGAGACCGCCCGCAACCGCCTGCAGGGCCCCTGCCCACGCTCCGTACTCCCCCGGCCACCCCGGTTGCCCGGCAGGGATCGCCCACCGATCCCCGGAAGGCTCCACGGCGAGGTCGAGCAGGGGATAGCGCTGGCTCCCGGAGTCGCCGCGGCCAAAGACTCTGATCAGCCGGGCGTCGAGCGTGCCAAAGACCTGCGGGACGGCGAACCGGAGGAGTTTGCTCGCACATACCGGCCCGAGCCCCCGGATCTGTCTCTCGACGGTCTGGATGGTCTCCTCCGGCTCCAGCATCAGCCAGTATGCCGGGGCGCTGCCGATGTAGAGGGTGACGGCGATCCGGGCCGGGGCCAGGAGATCGTCCCGGCGGGCGATCTTCTGCACGTGGTCGAGCCCGAGCGCCAGGCTCCGCGCGGCGGCCGTCACCTCCCGCTCAAGGTCGAGGATCTCCAAAAACCCCCTCTCCCAGGTATCGTCCCGCCACGTGTATCCCCGGTAGAGGGCGGGAAAGTCGAGATCGTCGAGCAGCCGGCCGACCTGCTCCTCCATTACCTCACCTCCGGAGAGGGTGCCCCGCCGATCCTCTCTGCCCGGCGAGGAAATTTCAGGCGGTAGTCGACCGCCGGCGGCCGCATCAACCGGTCGTCGATCTTCTCCCTCCGGTAGCCCTTGACGTAGCCGTCGATTGTGGCCGTGAGCCGGACGATATCGCCGCGGCGAAGGTCTCCCACTGCGTCGAACCCGGCGGTGTAGTTGATCCGGGCGCGGTCGGCAAGGTCGCGGACCTGCCCGAGCAGGATGGACCGCCCGGCGCATCCCCTGCCCCGGCAGGCCCCGTACTGCCGGAAGACGGCGGTCCCCCGCCGCCCGGCAAGCCCCTGAAGGTTGGTTCTCATGGTTTGATACCTCCTACAGATGAGCATGCGCCGGATCGAAACATTAACAACTTCACGTGTATTCAGTGAATATTGTGATGAGCATGACCACTAAGAACGATCCATTGCCGGGGGGCCTGCGCGACGTCGTCCACATCATCCCCCTCGGCCACGAGATCGACCGGGCGGTGGCGCCGTTCACGAAGAACAAGGCCGACCGCGCCTACATCCTCGCGGTCCCGCCGGACGCCGGCCTCGACCCCCGGATGGTCAGAAAGCAGCACTACTTCGTCGGCCGGGTGACGGAGCAGCTGCAGGATCTCGGTATCGCCGTGACGTTCGTCCCGGTCGCCATGTTTGATATACTCGACGTCCTGAAGGTCGTCTCTTACCTGATCCGCACCGAAAAAGAGGCCGGCAACGCCGTTTACGTCAACATGTCCTCCTGCGGCCGGAAGACCTCCGTCGCGGTGACGCTCGCCGCGATGGTCCACGAGGCCATGCTCTACTATGTCAGCGCCGACCGCTACGCGACGGCGGACGGTGAAGAGTGCGAGCACGGCCTCTCGATCGTCAAGACCGTCAGGACAGAAGTCTTTCAGCCTTTCCGGATCATGATGCCGCGGCCCGAGAACGTCAGGCTCCTCGTCGAGCTCTTCCGGCGCAAAGAGGAAGGCGGCATGACGAGCGAGGAGATCATCGAGTTCTTCCACGACGCAAACACCCACGGCTACGAGAGGCTGCACACGGCCGAGCGGGACGGCTACCAGCGGGCAAAAAAGAAGCGGGCGCTCCTGAACCGGACGAACCGCGGCTACCTGAAGGAACTCGAGGAGCAGGGTTACGTGGAACGGGAGTGGCGGGGCCGGCACTTCTCGATCCGGATCACGAAGGCCGGGGAGCATATCGCGTGCGTGAGCGGGCTGGTTCCCGGCGGGTGACGGCCCGGTAGTGCCCACGAGATCGACACCGCAGATACAGCCACGCAGAACCGCCCCTTCCCCCGACGCCGACGACAAGAGGGCAGAAGCGGTCGCGACGGGATCTGCTCCACCTCCTGTATGGGGCGCGTGAAGATGCCATAGGCCTCTTTCCCGTATCCACCGCACCCTTCCCGGCAATACAGACGGTGGCATTCACCCTCCGGGCACCGCCCACCCTATACTCCGGGCACTATCGCTCTCATAGCGAACCCGGTTGTCGGGCAGCGATCAGATAACATAAGCCTCATCCCGGCGAGAGGATATGAGAGGGTGAGCGTGAAAGACCCGGGCGGCGCATCGCGGAGGGACGTACTGCGGAAGTTGAGGATGCAGTTCGTCCAGGGCGATATCGAAGTCGAACGGCTGGCAAAAGAGGCCGTCTCCGAACCGCAGAGGTTCAGGGGCATAGCCGGCTCGGGAAAGACCCATATCCTCTGCCAGAAAGCGGCCTACATGCACTGCGAGCAGCCCGATCTCCGGATCGTATACACCTTCTTCACGCGCTCGCTCTACGAGTACATCGAGTACTGGGTCCAGTTTTACTGCTGCATGTACGGCGGAGAGTTCGACCCGGAGGATCCGCACAGCACGCTCAAGATACTTCACGCGTGGGGAAGCGCCGGCAGAACGGGCTTTTACCGGATGCTCTGCGACCATTACGACACCGACTTCTTCTCCCCCGAAGACCTCAGGGGGGACCGGCACCAGACACCAAACGAACTCTTCGCACGGGCATGCAAGAGTTTCCTCCAGATCCAGGAGAGCAGAAACCTCCCGCTCGACCCACTCTTTGATGCCGTCCTCATCGACGAAGGCCAGGACCTCGTCGTCGACCGCGAAGACCTCCTCTACCGGGGAAAGCAGCCGTTCTTCTGGATGGCGTACCAGTCGCTCTGCCCGCCGGACCCCGATAGGCCGGAGAAGAGGCGCCTGATCTGGGCATACGACGAGTACCAGAATACGAGCAGCATCAAAATGCCCTCATCAAGAGAGATCTTCGGCGAGGAGTTCAAACTCCAGAAAAGCGTCATCATGAGAAAGTGCTACCGCACACCCGCTCCGGTCCTCATGGCGGCGCACGCGATAGGCATGGGCCTCTTCTTCCGCGAGGGCATGCTCGCCGGCCCGACCACAAAGGCCGAATGGAACGCGCTGGGTTACGACGTAGAGGGGGAGTTCAAGAGCGGCCGCCAGGTGAGGATCACCCGCCCGGAAGAGTACACGGCAAACATCGTGCCCGACCTCTGGAAAGGGCACCTCATCGACCTCCAGATAGTTGATCGGCGCGAGGAAGAGGCATCGTTTGTCGCGCGTTCGATACAGCGCGATATCGTCGTGAGCGGACTACGTCCCGAGGACATTCTGGTCGTCTCCCTCAACGCCAGGTCGAATGCCGGGGTGCGCAGCGTGGCAGAAGAACTCATGGAGCGTGGCATCGAGACCTACATATCCTCGGCCTCGGGCCGGAACCGGCTTGATATCGGTGCAAAACCGGACACCTTCTCCGAGACGGGCTGCGTCACCGTCTCGGGCATCAACCGGGCGAAGGGGAACGAGGGGAACGTGGTCTACATCCTCGGGTTTGACATCATCGGGAGAAACGACGAGAGCATCCCGCTCAGGAACAGCCTCTTCGTCGCGCTGACCCGGTCCCGGGCATGGGTGACCCTCACGGGGACCGGCCGGTACCCGATCTACGAGGAGATGAAGACCATCCTCGAACACCTCCAGAGCACCGGCGGGCTCACCTTCACCTACAGGAGCAGGCCGAAGGTCGCATTCGATGCCGGGCTGGATATGGAGCCGGAAGGTGTCTCCTACCAGCAGATACTGCTGTATTCCGATGAATGAACCGGTGTGAGGGCGAAACAGAACGGATTAACCCTTTATCGCACCATGTGATCGTCATCAGGCGGTGGGGATGAAGACTCACGATGTCTCTGAAGAGAGGGATACCTGGTATGCCTTCGGGCTTGCGAGGCTCCGTGCCGGGGAGGTCGATGCGGCGATCCGCTGCTTCGATCGCGCGCTCGAGATCGATCCGGCGTTCGCCGAGGCTGCCCGGATGCGGGAGAAAGCGCTCCTGAACCCGGGATCCGCCGCCGGGGTGGCGGAGCTCCCTCCCCGGTATGAGGCGGCACCGGAGAAGGAGGATGAGGCGGGAGTTGGCGCGGCTCCCCCCGTTTCGAGGCGCCGCTCCAGAAAAACCGCGAGGATACTCCGGTTTCTCCGGACAGATAAGCACTGCAGAGATAAGGTTGCGCACATCGAGAGGCTGCCCTCGCACAAACCCGCCTGCGGTATAGTCTCCCCTCCTCTTCCCGGACCGCTTGCGGCATACCTGGAGCAGAAGGGGATCCGGCTCTATACCCACCAGTGCGAGGCAATCGAGCGGATCCGCGGCGGCAACCACATCATCCTGACCACGCCGACGGCAAGCGGGAAGACACTCGCGTTCAACATCCCCATCTTCGAGATCCTGTTAAACAACCCCCGTGCGACAGCGCTCTACATATACCCGATCAAGGCGCTCGCAAACGACCAGTACAAAACATTGAAGGAGTTTGAGGCGGCGACCAGGATCATCGTCAACGCCGAGAGGTTCGATGGAGATACACCCGGCGACGAGCGCGACCGTATCCGCTGCACATCGAAGGTGATCCTGACAAACCCCTATGAACTGCACTACATGCTCGGAACCCACAGAAGATGGGCGTCGTTCTTTGCCGGCCTCAAATGTATCGTCGTCGATGAAGCGCACACCTACCGCGGGGTCTTCGGGTCGAATGTCGCCCTGGTATTCCGGAGGCTGGAGAGGATCTGCGCCCATTACGGCTCGGATCCGCAGTTCATCCTCTCGTCCGCCACCATCGCAAACCCCGAGGAGTTCGGCGGAAAACTCGTCGGCCGGCCGGTCGTCCACATCAGCCGCGACGGATCCCCGCGGGGCTCAAAGCACTTCGTCCTCTACAACCCCAAACCGGAGGGTGCGAAGGAAGATACGGTTGCGCTCTCCGTGCATAACGAGACGGTAAAACTGCTCGCGGCCTGCGTCAGGATGGAGACGCAGACGCTCTGCTTCGCCCGGTCGCGCCAGCTGGTCGAACTTGTGGCGCTCTGGACGAAAGAAGCGCTCAGGGACGACTACCCGCACCTGGCACAGCGGGTTAGGTCGTACCGGGGCGGCTACCTGCCGGAGGACCGGTTGCGGATCGAGCAGCAGATAAAAGACGGTTCGCTCCTCGGTATCGTCTCGACAAACGCCCTTGAACTCGGCATCGATATCGGGTCGCTCGATTGCGTCATCCTCTCAGGGTATCCCGGGACGATGATGTCGACCTGGCAGCAGGCGGGCAGGGCGGGGAGGCGGGCGACAGAGTCCGTCGCCATCATGGTTGCCTACGCAAACCCGCTCGAACAGCATTTCACCCGCCACCCGGAGGATTTCTTTGCCCGTCCGCACGAGAACGCGGTCCTGGATCTTGAGAACCGGTATATCCGCGCGGACCACATCCTCTGCGCGGCACAGGAACTCCCCCTCGAACCGGGCCGGGACAGAGAGGCTTTCGGGGATACGATCATGGAGACCTTTCGGGAACTGGCCGCACGGGGAGACCTCCGGCAGACCGGGGCCGGCTGGACGTACGCGGGGAGCGAGACCTGGCCTCATGGGTCCGTGAGACTGAACTCGATATCGTCGGACTCGTTCCTGTTGATGCACGGCCATAGACTGCTTGAGACGCTCGACCCTGCCCAGGCATTCCGTGAAGCCCACCCGGGTGCGGTCTTCCTCCATGACGGCCAGACGTATATTGTCGATGAGTTTGACCCCGAAAAGAGGGTGATCCGGGTCCGGTATGAGGAGACCGATTACTACACCCGGGCTGCGCGAGAGGTCAGCCTCCGCGTGACCCGACCCGGTGCCCGGACCCGGGCCGGATCCATCGATATCCATACCGGGGATGTCGTCATCAGCGAGAGCTACACCGGTTACCGGGTCATCAAGCACGAGAAGGTCATCAACGAGATCTCCCTGGACCTCCCCCCGCTCCACTTCGAGACCCGGGCGACCTGATTCTCGATCCCGGTCTCTCCCAACGAGCCGGGCCTTTCCGGGGCCGCCGGGTTTGAACGCGGCCTGAGAAGGCTTGAAAACGTCATTCCCACCATCCTGCCCTACTTCATCATGTGCGATGCGCGTGACATCAACGTCCATGCCGGGTACCGGGATGCAGAGACCGGAGCGCCGACGGTGTACGTCTACGACAACTTTGTCGGGGGCATCGGGTTGTCGGAGAAGGTTGCCGGGCTGCTCCCGGACATCTTTGCGATGGCCTGCAGGCTGGTCGCGGACTGCCGTTGTGAGAGCGGTTGCCCGTCCTGCATCTATACCAGCAGTTACATGAGCGAGGGCGATGTCGATAAGCGAGCCACGCGGGTTCTGCTCGAACGACTGCGCGATACGCATCTCCAGGCGCAGATCCCCTCTTAAGGGGGCATGCAGGCCCCGGAGCCGGCGTGGAAGAGAGGCTGGTGAGGGGCGGTTCTTCCCCGGGCACCGGGCAGAGGCTCTCCGGCCCGTGTTTCTGGTGTGCGGCCGGGTTCTCGTATCCGCGACCCCGCCGGATGCCTCCCCGCCCACGACGGTACTATTTTATTTCACCCAAAGACGATTGTACACTGATGAAAAAGACACAGCAGAAAACCCCGAAGGGTGACGATAAGGCGTGGCTGAAATGGGGCTACGTGGGCATCGCCCTGCTGATTGCGGTAGCCATGGTGGGGACCTACTTCGCCCCGGTCTTCGGGAGCAGCCAGAAGGCGCAGATAGGAAACAACGCGGCCATCGGCTACACCATCCGCGGCGAGGACGGGCGCCCCATCATAACGACCGACCAGAACCTCTTCTCGAGCGAATACGAGAAGGGGAACCTCGTCCTCCTGACGAGAGGCCTGACGATGCCCGTCGGCGGTCTGGTCTCGGGCGAGAACGTCGCCACCCTGCCGGTCGAGTACCCGCCGGACTTTGGGGATTTCGGCCTTCTCGGCTTTGAGACCAACGCCATATCCGAAGGGCTCGTCGGTATGCGCCCCGGGGAGGTGAAGGTCGTCAGCTTCTCCTACGGGGAGAACAACCTCGAGATGAACCTGAGCCAGGAGGATGTCGATGGTATCGGGCTCAACTTCACGGAACGGCAGGTGGGTGACGTGGTCGCGCTCGGTCTGACGACGTCGCCGGATATCTCCATGGGCAACGATACCGCCACCCCGGCGCTCCGGTTCGGAAAAGTGACAGAAAAGACTGCTGACTCGCTTACGATCGTATACCGCTACGGCAGCGCCGAGATCACCCTCAACAGCATAACGGGGTAACCCCTACCCCACAGCCTTTTATAGTCTCCCTGCTTTCTCCCATATATGGCGATAAAAGTGATAAACTTCTACCAGGAGGGGTGTATGGGGTGCGAAGAACAGGCCCCGATCCTTCACGAGGTGGAACAGAACCTCGGGATCACCATCGAGGAGATCGATGCCGTGAAGAACCCGCACTATATCAAAGAGTATAACCTCCGGGTGACCCCCACGACCCTCGTCATCGAGGACGACAGGGTCAGGGAGCGGATGGAGGGGCTCGTCCACCGCGAAGACCTCGAGACCGCTATCCGCCGGCACCTGCCCCGTCCCCTGCCCGGGTAGGGCGCCGGCTCATCCTGTTCTATCGTAGCGATCGCTACCCCTCCCCTCCCTTCGCGCGATCTCGAGGGTATGAGCGATGAAACGGCCTCTCGCGGAGCCTGGAACAGGGAGTTACCGGTACCCATCCACCGAACTTCGCGCCCTTCGCGGCAACGCGCGAGCTGGCCGATCATATGCGGTGAAACGCCTCACGCGCGATATACCCGGTGCGGACAACGGTACGACCCACGCATTGAGCGCGATATACCCGGCGGCAGGAGCATGCCGCCCCCGCCCCTTCTCAGGTCCGTGGGTAGCGCCCCTCGAGGTAGCCGTATATCCGTTTCACCCGGCTGGCCACCGTCTTCCAGCCCTCTTTGCGCATGACCGGGCCGTCGCGGAGTTTGATATGCGATATACGGATCCGCCGCCCGCCGAAGGTGTAGACCTCTCCGACGACGAACTCATCCTCCCCCTCCGCGGCCTGGTAGAGGGGGATGGTCGTGCGTCCGGAGTGGATGGAGGCCTTCACCACGACCTGCTCGATGCCCCGGGTCCAGAGGGTCGTCACCTCCTCGGCCTTTGCCCGACGGACCCTCTTCTCGCCGGCCTCTATGCCGGTGACCTCAACCCCGTAGACCTCATCCCCGCACTCCGCGGCGATATGGTCCCCGAGGCTCACGACCTCGTCTTCGAGCATCTCCACGCTGCAGACCTGCGACTCCGTCTCGCGGCTCACGATCGCCTTGACGGTGAAGATGCGGGGTTCGGGGGGCTTTGGTATCCGGTGGATCTGGCCGCAGACACTGCACTGCACCACCAGTTCGGCGGCTTCCCGGAGAACCTGGTGTTCGCACTCCTCTTTACAGGCGGGGCAAACGATACTCATCATTCATTAGCAATAGAAGTCCTCACCTAATTAAGCATGAAGGCAAGGGATATCGTGCGGGCACGGGGGCACCCGCTGGTCCGGGGAGCCCACCCGACGACGTTTGAGGTGACGCGGGACGAGACGCTGACCGCTGCAGGCGACTGCATCATCGGCATCGGGGCCGACAAAGGCGCCGCCGACCTCGATCCCGGCTTGAAAGCGGTTCTCCGCGACGGGAGAGCGGTCCTCACGACCCGCCTCACCGCCGGCGGCGTGACCGTCGAGGTCCGCTCACGGGGGAGCGCGGCGCTCACCCTGGACCACCCTGCGGATCTTGTCTGGCGGAGGAGCGACTTTATATCCGACCGGACCGTGGGCATCCGCTCCGATCACACCGCGGCCACCCTCCCCCGGGAGTTCATCGAGGCGCTCCGGCGGGGAGAGGATCTGGTGGTCGAACTCGAGGCGGAGAGCCCCTGACGGGTGCCGGCATACCGGGGCCGTAACGGCGCCTGCGGCGAAGAGCGCCCCTGATGGGCAGGATACGGGGGACCCGGGATAGATTTATCCACTCAGGGTGCGGGGGAACGGGTGAGGTATGCACCCCCCCACCCCGGCGCTCGACGATCTCCTGGAAGCCCTCGATCATCGCATCCGGGCGGTCGGCGAAGACGCGGCCCCTGGAGGAGACCTGCCCGGATCCGGGCTTTGCGACCTGATCGACACCCTGAGCGCCCGGATCCGGAGCATCGATGCCGGGTACCGGCGGTGCCGGCACCGCCTCGCCCTCCTTCCGGCGGGGTGCCTCTGCACCGGCCCGGACGGGGTGATCCTGGAGGCGAACCGGGCGGCGGGCGCGCTGCTCGGTCCTGCCCCCGATCGTCTGCGGGGTCTCTCCTTCCCGGCGCACCTCCACCCCGGGTCTCTTTCCGCCTTCCGGTCGGCGGTCGCCGCGCTCGAGCGGGGCGACGAGGTCCCGGTGCAGGAGTTCCTGCTCGCACGGCCCGACGGCAGCACCCTCCCGGTCGGGGCGGCCGTCGCGGTCGTGCGTGACGGGGCGATCGAGCACCTCTGGATCCTATCCGACGCATCCGGGCAGAAGATGATCGAAGAGGCACGCCGGAGGAGCGAAGAACGTTACCGGGAACTGACCGGGAACATAAGCGACGCCTTCCTCGCGCTCGACCAGGAGGACCGGATCATATCATGGAACCGGGTGGCGGCCAACCTCTCGGGCCACCCCGGAGAGGAGGTCATCGGGAAGAGCATCTACGACGTCTACCCCGAACTTCGGACTGAAGAGGTCGTCGGGTTCTTCCGCGAAGTCCGGGAGACCGGCCGGCCCGGCATGAGCGAGTGCCGGTTTCACGTCGGCGGTCGGGACCACGCCTTCGAGGTGCGCGCCGTTCCCACCCGTGAAGGCATCTCCATCTACATCCGGGACATAACGGATCGCCGCAACGCCGAAGAAGCGCTCAGGAAGAGCGAAGAGCGCTACCGCGCCATCGTCGAGAACCAGACCGAGATGATCTACCGCCGGCTCCCCGACGGCACCATCACCTTTGCAAACGACGCTTACTGCCGCTCCATCGGCATCCCGCCGGGCGACCTCGTCGGGCGGCGCTACGCTCCCGCGATACCGGCCGACGACCAGGCCCGGATCCAGAAGAGCCTTCACTCCCTCACCCCCGCTCACCCGGTACTGGCGGTCGAGCACCGGGTGGTCATGCCGGACGGCGAGATCCGGTGGCAGCAGTGGACCCACATGGCGTTCTTTGACGAGACGGGCTCCCTCGTCGAGTACCAGTCGGTGGGCCGCGACACGAGCGCTGCCCGGATGGCGGAAGAGGCGCTCCGCCTTGCGAACAAAAAACTCAACCTGCTCTCGGACGTGACCCGGCACGACACCCTGAATCGGCTCAACGTGCTCACCGGCTACATCGACCTCTCCCGCGAAGAGACGAAAGACCCGGATCTGCAGGAGTACTACCGGAAGGAGGGGGAGATCGTCCGGGAGATCCGGCGCTACATGGTCTTCACCGGGGAGTACCGGGAGATCGGCGTGGCTGCACCCATCTGGCAGGACGTGGGCCGGATCGCTCGCGAGGCGGCGGCAGGGCTCGATATGGGAGAGGTAGCCGTCGAGGTGCAGGTCGCCGATATCGAGGTGTATGCCGACCCCCTCATCGTCCAGGTCTTTGCAAACCTCATCGACAACTCGCTCCGGCACGGCGGGGGCGTCGCCCGGATACGGATCTCTGCCCGCGAGTCAGACCGCGGAGTCACCATCATCTACGAGGACGACGGCATCGGTATACCGCTCGCCGAGAAAGAGGATATATTCGAACGGGGGTTCGGGCTCTTCCTTGCCCGGGAGATCCTCTCGATCACCGATCTCTCTCTCCGGGAGACCGGCCGGCCCGGGGAGGGTGCGCGGTTTGAGATCGGCGTTCCCCGGGGGTATTATCGGTTCACCGGTCCCGGCCAAGCTCCGTGAGCTTCATCTCGGCCGCGCCGAGGAGGTCCTCGCACTGCTTCACCAGGAGCGCACCGCGCTCGTATATGGAGATGCTCTCCTCGAGGCTCGCGTCGCCGTCCTCCAGCCGCCGGACAATCCCGCGCAGCTCCTCGAGCATCTCTTCAAACGTCTTCGTCATATGTCACTTCCTCGATGACGGCCCTGCACCGGCCGCCCTTCATCAGCAGCATCACCCGGTCGCCGGGATGGAGGTCGCGGGCGCTCCGCATGACCCTCCGTCCCGACCCGACGATACAGTAGCCCCGGTCGAGGGCCGCGAGCGGGTCCCTCCCCAGAAGCTCCGCACGGGCTTCCGCGAGCGCCGCGCGCTCCCGCTGCACCCGGGCGAGCGCCGCGCGCCGGAGCAGGTCCGCGTGCTCGACGAGGCGCTGCATCCGCTCGTGGACCCGGCGTTCGAGCCGCCGGGGGTGCATGCGCGCCCGCAGGTCATCGACCTCGTTTTCCGCTGCGGCAATCCGGTGGGAGAGGAGCGCCCGCATCCTCTCGCGGTGCCCGGCGACCTCCCGGAGCAGGTCCACGCGGTCGGGCACGGCCCGCTCCGCCGCAGCCGACGGCGTCGGCGCCGGGAGGTCCGCGGCGAAGTCGCAGAGGGCGGTATCCACCTCGTGGCCGACGGCGCTGATCACCGGCGTCCTGCACGCTGCGACGGCCCTGACGACGTCGGGGTGGTTGAAGGGGAAGAGGTCCTCAAAGCTCCCGCCGCCCCGACCGACGATGATCACATCCACGAGCCCGTCGATCCGCCGGATCGCCTCCGCGATATCCGCGTGCGCCCCCTCCCCCTGGACGGCCGCCGGGGAGAGGACCACCTCGACCGGGTAGCGCCGGGATATGACCGAGAGGATATCCTGTAACGCTGCGCCGGTCCGCGAGGTGACCACCCCCACCCTGCGCGGGAAGGCCGGCAGGGGCCGCTTTCGTTCCGGCGAAAAGAGCCCTTCGGCGTCGAGCTCCCGCTTCCAGCGCTCGACCATGAGGTGGCGCTCGCCGGCGCCTGCCGGGAGCAGTCTTCTGACGATCAGCTGATACCTGCCGTGCGGTTCGTAGACCTCCAGGGTCCCGAAGGCAAGCACGCCCATGCCGTTTCTGGGTG